>JAAYFV010000060.1 GCA_012728075.1 Tissierellia bacterium | reverse complement strand
TTAATTTATTGTTTTCAAAGGTTTGTCCATTACTTGTAATAAGTAAATCTGATATGCCTAAGTCTAGTCCTATGGAGTTGTTGGCTTTTGGTAATTCTTCATGTTCACATTCTACATTAAAGCTGGCATAATATTTACCACTTGGTACTTGGCTTATTGTAGCTGATAATATTTTTCCAGTAAATTTTCTATGAATTTTACATTTAATCCATTTTAGTTTGGGTAATTTAATTTGACCCTTTTCAAAATCTATTTCTATATTATTATTTGTGAAATTGGTTCTATAGGATTTGTAATTATTCTTTTTACTTTTGAATTTGGGAAAGCCGTGATTAGTATTACCTTTTTTGTGTTCTCTGAAAAAGTTTTGATAGGCTGTGTCTAAATCTTTTATACTATTTTGTAAGGCAAATTTATCTACTTCTTTTAGCCATTCTTTTTCTTTTTTTAATTCAGTAAGTAAACTAGAGCATTTGCTATAAGATAATGATTTTTGTTCTGTTTTATTTAGTTCAATTTTCATAGCTAAAAAATGATTGTATATAAATCTAGAGCATCCAAAGGTTTTATTTATTAATTCTTTTTGTTCTTCTGTTGGATATATTCTATATTTATAGCCTTTAATCACAGTTTTCATAGATAAATTCACCTCTTTTCTTATTTCTTACTCTCTAATTTGTTCCTCTGTATTTTCTGATACTGTAGATACAAAGTAGCCGGGATTCCATAAACCTTGCCACTAACTCATAACTGAAGTCACAAGTGTGCGTGGCATTTTATCAAAACAAGCATTGGCTGCTGGGTTGTAATGTTCTCCTATTTGTTCTGCTTCCTTTCCAGCTTTTATGGCTTCCTCCAAAAAGAATTTATCTTTAAGACGTTCCTCCTTAGGTATAGGGGTGAACTATCACCACTTATAGAAGTGAATAGCTTCCTGCTTCCCAGAACATCGCCTAATAACTAGGTCTTATGCATTCTCCACAAGCTTGACTTCGGGTAGTTCCTACCCTAGATGCCGAATGTCGGTATCTTTAGTACCTTGGATATTTTACGCATAAAAGGCATGACCATAATTTGGTTATCACATTTTTAGTCAATCAGTTCCTCTATACAATCTCGTATATCCAGTTATTAAAGAACTATCATAATATAATTATATTATATTTTTAGATTATTAGCTTACATATTAATCATATCATAAGGAGTTGTTTCTTTTTTTATTTTTAACCTACAATCATTTTACACTACCCAACTCCCCATATGCCTTAACTCCATAAGCTGATTCAGCACTCTTAACTGCATTTACTACTGCCCTTTCCATAGTTCTTGCTGCTAAAAATCCCACTACATTTATATCCGCTTCTACCTTACCTGTAGCCATAGTAAATATTGTATCTCCATCAAATATGGAATGGGCTGGTCTTATAGTTCTAGCATAGCCATTGTGGGACATGGAGGCTAATTTATTCATCTGGGATTTTGTAAATATTCCATTGGTGGCTACTACACCTATAGTAGTATTTCCACTAAATATATTCTTCTTTTCATCATACTTTTTAACCATAGTATCTTCCGTTCCTATTAATGTCTTACCATCTTCATCTAATAAGCCAACCAATATCTCTCCCATTTCTGGGTCAATTATATCTCCTAGGGCATTAACTGCTACTATGGCTCCTACTTTCAAATCCCCTACTTGTATTGCATAAGAGCCTAGTCCACCTTTCATAGCTCTTTCTATGCCTAAAAACTTCCCTACTGTAGCACCAGTACCAGCTCCTATATTACCATTGGGACATTCTTTATTCGTTGCATTTACACAGGCTTCATACCCCATCTTAAAATCTGGTCTTATCCTATAATCTCCTACCACCAAATCAAACAATACTGCACTACATACTATGGGAACCTTTGTCACTTGTACATCAAATCCAATATCCTTCTCCTCTAGATATTTCATAGCCCCTGAAGCTGCATCTAGCCCAAAGGCTGAACCTCCCGATAACATTACTGCATGGATTTTATCTACTAAATTTTGTGGATCTAATAGATCTGTTTCCCTAGTCCCAGGAGAACCACCTCTTACATCAACTCCGGCAGTAGCTCCTTCCTCACATATAATTACGGTACAGCCAGTTGCCCCTTCAAAATCCTGAGCATGGCCTACCTTAATACCGTCAATATCCGTAAACTTTATTTCTTTCAAGTTCGTCACCACCCTATTCCTTCACCAATTCCATCCTCGTTTTTCCACCTTCATTTCTAGCTAAATATACTGTTGGATTTAAATCAGCAGTAGCTACTGCAAAAGTAAATTTATCTATATTGGTAGCTATACCCCATTCACCTTTATTATTCATACATACTACAGAGATATCTCCAGCTTTTCCTCGTCTTTTTATTAGCTCTCTATTTAACTTTTCCACTGCTTTCTCTGCTGCTTCTTGGGGCTTGTGTCCTTCTCCCATAAGCCTTACTATTTCATAGGAGATACATCCCTTCATTATATCTTCTCCAAGACCTGTAGCCACAGCACCGCCTATATTATCATCTACATAAAATCCAGATCCTGGTATAGGAGAATCTCCTACTCTACCTTTCTTCTTCATAAAAAGACCAGATGTAGAAGTCCCTACACACATTTTCCCATCCATATCTAAGGATACCATCCCTACTGTATCATGTCCTTCATAGGGACTAATGCTTCCTTCAATTATCTTCTTCTTTTTTTCCTCATATATATCTATAGATTCTTTTGTAAGCATATTTTTTT
This sequence comes from Tissierellia bacterium, assembly GCA_012728075.1. Lineage (GTDB taxonomy): Bacteria > Bacillota > Clostridia > Tissierellales > Tepidimicrobiaceae > Keratinibaculum. The sequence goes on along the minus strand of JAAYFV010000060.1, from coordinate 5,366 downwards.
CTTCAAATCCATTGGCCAAAGCATACTTTTCAGCTCCAAATCCAACCAAAAAACAATTAAATCTTTCAATGCTTAATTTTCTCGCTATAGATATGGGATTTTTGAAATTTCTAATGCCAGCCACAGCTCCTATTGATAATGTATCTCCATCCATAAAGGCTGCATCCAATTCCACTTCACAATCTTCATTAGGCAAACCTCCATATCCTACAGATCTATATTTAGGATTGTTTTCCACCACTTTTATTGCCTCTTCTACAGCATCAGCAGAATTCATACCCTTGTCTAATCCATTAGAAACTTTAATTACTCCCTCTAAAGCCATTTCCCAAGTAGCTATAATTCCCCATTTCATATACATCACCTCGTGTTTTTACTATAATAAGATTATACTACAACTTTTCATGCCAGTACCAAAAAGAATATTTTTAAATGTAACATCCGCCTAGTTTGGGAGGTCGTTAAAATCTATTTAAATAGTTTTTTCAAGTTTATATCGTAAGGTGCTCTTACTATTCCCTTTTCCGTAATTATTCCATCAATTAGTTCATGAGGGGTTACGTCAAAGGCAGGATTGTATACCTTTACATCTGAAGGTGCAGTTTGTTTCCCAAAACCACATATTATCTCTTCCCTATCCCTCTCCTCTATGACTATATCTTCCCCCGTCGGAGTATTTAAATCAATAGTAGTAGTTGGTCCAGCTATGTAAAATGGAATATTGTGAGCCTTTGCAAGCAGCGCCACACCATAAGTGCCAATCTTATTAGCCACATCCCCATTTGCAGCTATCCTATCACAACCTACTATCACCACATCAATCCATCCTTTTGACATAACCATTGCTGCCATATTATCTGTAATCAAGGTTACATCTACACCTGCTTCCATTAATTCAAAAGCAGTTAATCTAGAGCCTTGTAGAAGAGGCCTTGTTTCATCGGCAAATACCTTTACATTCCATCCTTTTTCCTGAGCATAATAAATAGGTGCTAAAGCGGTTCCATATTTCGATGTAGCTAAAACTCCAGCATTACAGTGGGTAAGTACTGTATATCCATCCTTTAGAACCTTTATTCCATTTTCTCCAATCCTTCTACATATCTCCTCATCTTCCCTTTGTATGCTTATAGCTTCATTTACTAATATCTTCTTTATTTCTGCTATTGGCTTTTCTTTATTTTCCAAAGCTTTCTTCTCCATCCTATCCAGTGCCCAAAATAGATTTACCGCAGTTGGTCTCGATGAACCCAAGTATTTTGAAATCTTTTTAAGTTCATTATAAAATTTCCCAAAATCCTCTCCTTTAAAATCCTTTATCCCTAAAACTATCCCATAAGCAGCTGCAATCCCAATTGCCGGTGCTCCTCTAACCTTTAACTTTTTTATTGCATAAAAACATTCCTCTACCGTTTCTATTGCTATTATTTCATTTACAGTTGGTAATTTCGTCTGATCTATGATATATAGTTTTTCATCTCTGTACTCAATAGTTTTTAGCATCTTATCTCTCCTTTTTTTATAAATAATTACTTATCATTGTAAATAGCTCTTATGTAAGATTTTAATAATAAAATACCTAAAATGCAATATGGGAACACAAAAACCCCTGCTTTGGAATGCTCCAAAGCAGGGATTATTATTATCTTAATTAACAGGTATTAATATCTTTTGTCCTGGGAATATTAGATGGGGATTCTTAAGCTTATTGTATTCAGCTAGTTTTTGCCAAGTAGTGCCAAATTTCTTAGCTATTTTCCATAACACATCTCCTGGTTTCACTGTGTATTCTTTTTCTTTTGGTGCTGGTACGACTACTTCTGGTGCTGATTCTGCTACTTCCTTTTCGCTAACTTCTATTAGATAATCTACTGGTTTTGGTGTTATTACTTTAGCTTCTTTTATAGCATCTACTAATCCTTCCCTTATAGGTATATAGGTTTCATTTACATTTATAGCATTAGAAAAATCATATTTGTCTCCACCTGTAAACATAAAATCATTTACTACTACTTTATAGTATTTATCCATTTCAAGTGGCGTTCCATCTTGAAGTTTTATATCAGTTATCCTATTTTGGAACTCTTTGTTCTTGTCATATTCCACTATCAAGCCTGCAAATTGTCCATCCCTAATCTCAGGATTTAATATACCATGATCAATAGCCTTTTTTACATCTTCTCCTTTTAAATCAAAGGTTACCAGATAGTTGTCAAAAGTCATTATTTCATACATATCTCCCATGGTTATAGGCCCTTTTTCAAGGGTTCTTCTAAGGCCTCCACCATTGGTAATAGCAATATCAGAATTAGTTTGTTCCATCATTGTTTCAGCTACCCATCTTCCTAGTAGAGTTACATTGTCTGCAGTATGATCAAACTCTTCAGCAGCTTCTCCTATTACTTCACCTAAAATTGGTTGTACTTCATCGTAATACTTATTATAAATCTTTTCAGCTTCTTCATCTACTGGTAATTCATCTTTTCGTTCATAAATATTATCTACACTAGCTTCTATTCCTATTATCTCATTGTTTTCATCTACTTCAATAGTAAGTACACCTACAGAACGACCACTATGATAGGCTTGTACTATAGGTACATCGTTTACCTTTCCAGATACAGTCCTATGACTGTGGGCAGATATAATTCCATCTAATCCTTCTACATTAGCCAATTCTACTGCATTGCCAGTAATCTCTCCAGTATCCCAATCTTGATCGGAGTCAATATGGGTTAAAGCTATAACAACATCTACCGCTCCCTCTTCTGCTTTACCATCTTTTAAGTACTTAGTCCACTCTTCAGCAGCCTTTACAGCATCTCTAAATTCAAGGCCCTTAACATTTACCTCTTTTGTAAGAGTTGGAGTATCTTCATGGGCAAGACCAATAAAACCAATCTTTATTCCACCTTTTTCTACAATTTTGTATGGCTTAGCCCAAGTTACAGGTTCCCCTGTTTCTTTATTATATATATTGCTTGCAAGGAAATCAAAGCCACCATCCTTAGCCCAACCTTCCATCTTTTCTGCTCCCCAATCAAACTCATGGTTTCCAACTGCTGATGCAACAACTCCCATTTCTTTTATCATTTCAGTTACAGGTGCACCATGGGTTAAATTGGACATGGCAGTACCCTGATAATTATCTCCTCCAGATACTACTATAGTATTTGGATTTTCCTTTTGTCTCTCCTTGATATAGCCAACTAGCTTTGCCATACCAGGGTTTTTACCACTATCGGCCACATTCCCATGAAAATCGTTAAAAGTTAATATTTCCACGGTTGTACTACTAGTTTCCTTTGCTAATGTAACTTGGTTACTAAATCCAAATACCATAGCTACAACTAACAATAGACTTAATAAAAATTTGTGTTTACCTGATTTAAAAAACTTCTGCATACTAAAAACTCCCCTTTCTTGTGAATTATTCTACATATAATATACTTCTACAAAAATATATAAAATCCTTCTTTTTTTAGATATAAAATAGAGTATTTAACCTCTTTGGGCAAAAATTCTTTCTTCTTCCATAATTGGGATAAATCTAAATAAAATTGATTCCCATAAACTAAAACCCCTGCTTTGGAATGCTCCAAAGCAGGGATTGTTATTATCTTAATTAGCAGGTATTAATATCTTTTGTCCTGGGAATATTAGATGGGGATTCTTAAGCTTATTGTATTCAGCTAACTTTTGCCAAGTAGTGCCAAATTTATTAGCTATTTTCCATAGCACATCTCCTGGTTTTACTGTGTATTCTTTTTCTTTTGGTGCTGGTACGACTACTTCTTTTTCTGGTTCTTTAACTGGTGTCTCTACAGTTGTAATTCTACCTTCAACTTTATAATCTATTTCACCAATTTTTTCAATATACTTAATTAAAGCTTCGTCTAATCCTTCAAATTCTCCAACTAATTCCCCTTCACCTAGCATAGTATACCCATCTCCACCTACTGCCATAAAATCATTGGTAGCAAGAGTATAGGTTTTGTTTAAATCCACTGGTTCGCCTTTAATCTTTAAATCAACTATTCTATTGCCAGCTTCTTTAGATGGATCTATTTTGTAACTCATACCTGCTACATGGGGGAATTTCCCCGCTGGTTCTGGATAAGCGTCTACACCATGTTCTAAAGCATTTAGTATATCTATTCCCTTTACTTCCTTAACTACTATATAGTTCCCAAAGGGGAATACCTCTAATATATCTCCCTTTGTTATATCCCCAGTTTTAATGGAAGCTCTAATTCCACCACCATTAGTAAGAGCTACATCAGCACCAGTTATATACAGCATAGCATCCGTTGCTAAATTTCCTAAATTTGACTCTCCCGCTCTTACAATTTCCCTTTCTCCTATTAAATCAACCTTAGTTTTACCTACAATAGCAGATGTAACCTCTTCATTTTTCTTTTGTAATTCTTCTATTGCTTTAGATATTTCCTCATCTTCTCCTAAAGCAACTGCTTCCTCAAAGGCAACTAGCTTTGCTGTCTTATTTTTTATTTTGCCATCTACAAATTCAATATCTACTACACCTATATTTTTAAGATGTTCTCCAGTTTGAACTAATAAAGTATCGCCTATTACTATACCTTCTTCTAACATAGTATGACTATGACCATCTATTATTAAATCTATGCCTTCAACTTTTTTAGCTATATCACTAGACTTTGGATTGCTCTCTTCATCCACTCCTATATGAACTAGAGCAATAATCATGTCTACTTTTTCTTCTTTTAATTTTTTCACCATTTCTTCTGCTTTAGCTATTGGATCTGTAATATTTACACCTTCAGTATTCTTTGGATTAGATTTGTATTTGGTCTCTTCAGTTGTTAACCCAAATATACCAATTTTTAGCCCATCTATTTCTTTTATGGTATACTCTTCTAGATCCCTAGTTCCATCTTCTCTGACAACGTTTGCAGCTATGATAGGAAAGTCTGCCATCTCTTTTAATTCTATTAGTCTTTTATAACCATAATTAAAATCATGATTTCCAGGTACCATTGCATCATAGCCTATTTTATTCATAAGCTTTATAATGGATTCCCCTTCAGAAATAGTTGCTATTGGCAAACCATGAGTCGTATCTCCTGCATCTAGTACCAATATATTTGGATTCTCTTCCTTTAGTTGTTTAATTTGAGTTGCTAATCTTTCATATCCAATATATTTCTCTTCATCACCTACCACCCTACTATGGACATCATTAGTGTGAACAATAGTGAGTTTGGTAGACTTAGCCTCCTCAGCAAAAACCTTATTCCCTATAGGTAAAAATATGGACAATATCAATGCCAAAGATAGGAATAGACTAAGTATCCGTTTGTTCCTAAAATTCATCTTATTTACCT
>JAAYFV010000059.1 GCA_012728075.1 Tissierellia bacterium | reverse complement strand
TCATCCAAATCTATAAAATATGGATTCCCAGCAAAAGCAGAAAAGGATTGGTAGGGGGAGTCACCAAAGCTTGTAATTCCCAAAGGTAATACTTGCCAGTTCTTTTGTTCTGCTTCCACTAGAAAATCAACAAATTCATAAGCTTCTTTGCCAAAATCTCCAATTCCATATTCACCTGGCAATGAAGATATATGCATTAAAATTCCACTTGAACGTTTTCTTACCATATTATTCTCCTCTACTTCAAATTTCTTTATGAATTATATTATTATTAGAATCGATAATTTTTATATTTATATTTTTTATATATGGATTATTGTTATCTATATTTATTTTATAATCCTCTGCCTTCTTAGCTATTTTTATATTAGTTAAATAGCTTTTACCTTCAATAAAATCATAGCTTTTACCATCATCATCATATAATTTATAAAATGCTTCATCATCCACATATGCTATCAGCTGTAAATCTGTTAAATCCAATTCTTTTACATTTTTAGAAGGTTTTACATAGGGAATAATGGAATTTTTTCTAATAAAGAATTTTAAATCTTCCAACCCATATTCTACGTAATGGATTCCTTTTTTTCTTACAGTTGTAGCCATATCCCTATCTAAAAAAGAAACTTCTAACATATCCTCTGGAAAATATACATATCTTCCTCTTTGATTTGATCTATATACTGGTGCAAGCATTAATTGATCTCCCAATAAAAGTTGATCTTCAACCTCTTCAACTAAAGTTCCTTTAAACTCAAAGGATAATGGTTTAAACATTAAAGTATAATTGTTTACAGCTTTCATATATTCTGAATAAATATAGGGAATTAAACTATATCTAGCCTTAATTAAATTTCTAGTATTTTTTAACACCTCTTTTGAAAATACATAAGGCTCTTGATTATTTGAACCAATAGCAGAATGATTCCTTAAAAGAGGTGTAAATATGCTTAATTGTAACCATCTAGTTAAAAGTTCACCATTGCAATTTCCACCAAAACCGCCAGTATCTCCACCTATATTGAAAAAACCACACAAATTTAAGGATGGTAAAATCTTAATATTTTGTTCTAAATGAGACCACCAAGAGGAGTTGTCTCCTGTCCAAATACCTCCATATCTATGCATTCCAATGGAAGATGCCCTGGATATTAATAAAAACCTCTTGTTTTTTAGTAATTTACTTAAACCTAGATTAGCAGATTTTGTCATATAATATCCATATAAATTATGAACTTCATCATTAGAAACTGTTTTGCCATCTATTTCGTGATAAAAATTTTTATAATAAGAATCCTTATTAGCTAAATTTGTAAAGTTATCTTTTAGTTTGAAATAAGAAAAAACATCTAAATTTTTATCTTTTTGTTCATGGGCATATTGAATAGCTTCGTCTAAAGCTTTTTGTTCATAAAATATTGCTGGCTCATTCATATCATTCCAAAATCCTTCAATACCACAATCAGTTAAAATCTTATATTTAGAACCAAACCACAATTGAGTATCTTCCTTCATAAAGTCTGGGAAATGAACTTTCCCTGGCCATACTACAGCTTCATAAGGATCTCCAGCTTCATTTTTACAAAAATGATCTCCTGCAATGCCTTCTTCATAAACATGATATCCTTCTTCAGCCTTCACACCAGCATCAATTATAGGAACTAAATATAATCCATCTTTTTTTAAATCTTCTACAAAATCCTCAAATCCGCTAAATCTTTCTTCTGATATAGTAAAATCTTTAAAATTTTCCATATAGTCTAAATCTAAAAAAATTCCTTCCAATGGGATATCGTTTTTTCTAAAAGTTTCATATACCTTTCTAACTTTTCCTTTATCCTCATACCCCCATCTACTTTGAAAATATCCAAAAGCCCATTTAGGGGGGATATAGGATCTACCAATAATCTCTAAAAATTTTTCTGAAACTTCTTTTGCGTCTTTTCCTTCAATTATGTAAGTATAAAAATCTTCTCCATATATTTCAATATTAAAATAATTCTCATTATAATATCCTACATCGTATTTAATCCTACTAGGAAAATCTATAAAATATCCCTTAGTTTCCTTCCCTGATATTATAAAAAAATTATGAGCTGAATATAGCTTAGTTTTATCTTCAATATGTAAAGGTTCATCGGTGCAATAGGATTCATATAACCTACCCCTTCTATTAATTCCTCCTAAATTTCCACCAAATCCATATACCATATCATTTGGTAAAAATTTTATAGAAATTTTTGCATGTCCCTTTTCAAATAAAATATCTAATTCTTCTTTCAATTCTTTCTCTATCTTTGATTGGACAATAGCACCAGTTTCTATGGGATGACCGTATTTAAAAACTTTTGTTCCATTATTTAGTTCATATGTCTTCATGTCTGCCTCCTTATAGTAAATATTTTATATGGTAGATTTATGCAAACGCTTGCACACCCTTTATATAAAGAATATACTATTTTTTATTATTTGTAAAGTCTTTTTAGGAAAATGTTTTTTTAAATATTTATAAGGGTATATAGCCTATAAGAAGAAAATATTATATTAGGAGGATAAAAATATGAAACCTTTAGAGTTTGCCATTAAGATGGAGCTCGATGGTGAACAATATTATCTTAAACAGGCAAAAATTAATGAAGGTAATAGCTTAAAAACGATATTTTTAAATTTAGCAAGAGATGAGAGAAAGCATGCAAATATATTAGAAAACAAAGCCAAAGAATTAGATTATGAGCTAAAAGATAGTAAAACATTAGAAGAATATAAAAACGTTTTTGAGGATTTAGATGATTTCCAGGTAGAAATAAAAGAAATTCCTAGTCAACTAGATGCCTATAGAATGGCATTAGAAAAAGAAAAAGAAAGTATAGAATTATATGAGAAAATGTTAGAAGATGCTGTCAATGAAAAAGAAGAAATGTTATTTAAATTCCTCATAAAAGAAGAAAAAGAACATTATAGATTGCTTAATGATCTAGTCTTATTAGTTAGCCGCCCTGAAGAATGGGTAGAATCAGCGGAATTTGGCCTAAGAGAAGATTATTAAAATGCAAGAGAAAATGCAAGAGGGACGGTTCTTTTTGCACGGAGAAAATGCAAGAGGGACGGTTCTTTTTGCACGTGCAAAAAGAACCGTCCCTCTTGCATGCTTAATTATTTTGATAACAATTAACTATCTCTCCATAGTATATAGTATGCTTGTCTCCTGAAATGTACCATTTATTCCTTATTTCTTCATCTAAAAGTTGTAAATCCATATCATGTTTATAAATTATTTTACATTCATAAATCATCTGGCAATCCCCTATGGAAGGGGATTTAACCTTATCACTATTTAATACATTTAAGCTCCATTCCTTAAACTTATCATAATCCCTACCAGATTTACTTCCACAAAATCCTAAAGCTTTATTCATTTTATCATCTAATGGAATAGATATGGTAAAATCATCAGCATTTTCTAATAACTCATGAGTATATCTACTTTCCCTTACCAATACGATAAATACAGGTCTACCCCATTCATATCCTATGTTTCCCCAACCTATGGTCATGGTATTTACTCTATCTTCATTATCTTTTACAGTTAAAAAAGCTCCTCTTTGTTCTAAACTATTTAAAGCGTCTACTAAATTTAATTTATAATCAAAATCTTTTTTATCCATATTTTCATATTTCTCCTTTTATCTTTATTTTTTCAATCCTTAACTTACTCATTTAACCTTTTTACAGCTTTTTCTATTCTATTTAATCCTTCTTCAAGAACAGAACGAGGACATCCTATATTTAATCTTACAAAGCTACTTCCACTTTCTCCAAATGTAAATCCAGGATTTACACCTACTTTAGCTTCATTTACATAGAAATCTACCAACTCTTTGCCTTCAAGTCCTAATTCTTTGCAATCTAACCAAACAAGATAAGTTGCTTCTGGTTGTATTGGTTTAATTTTAGGTATTCTTTCTTCAAAATACTTCATAAGATAATTCAAGTTCCCCTCAAGATATACTAAAAATTCTTCCAACCAATCTTCTCCGTAATTATAAGCTGCTTCTAAAGCAATATTTCCAAAAATATTTCCTCCACCGATAGCTAGTTTGTTTAAAGTGTTAGTAAACAAATCTCTTATTTTCTTATTTGGTATAATAACAGCTGAAGTAGATAGCCCCGCTAAACTAAAAGTCTTACTTGGAGCAATACAGGTAATTGTATTTTGTTCCAATTCTTTGGATAGAGAGGCAATAGGAATATGCTTATGTCCTTTATATATTATGTCTGAATGAATTTCATCAGAAACAATTAATATATCATTCTCTAGACAAATTTCTCCTATTTTTAATAATTCTTCTTTTGTCCAAACTCTACCTGTTGGATTATGGGGATTACAAAATAATAGAAGTTTTATTCTTTGATCAAATTCTCTATTTTCATTAGGGGTATTATTAGTAAAGCTAGAATTGGCAATTTTAATTTGCTCATTCAATTTATCTATATCCATATAATATCTTCCATCAATAAGCACAAGCTCGTTATCTATTCTAATCCTACCATTTTCCTCCACAATTGACTGAAAAGGTGGGTAAATTGGAGTTTGTATTATTACCCTATCTCCTGGATGTGTAAATGTGTTTATGGCTATACTCAAAGCAGGAACTACACCTGGACTAAAGATTATCCATTCATCCTCTATATCCCATCCATGTCTTTTTTTCATCCAATTTATTATAGACTTGTTAAAAGTTTCAGGTCTATATGTATATCCATATATTCCATGTTCTAATCTCTTTTTCATAGCTTCTGTAACTTCTTTAGGTGCTTCAAAATCTGTATCAGCAACCCACATTGGTAGCACATCCTCTATTCCAAACACCTCTTTTCGTAAATCCCATTTGGAACAGTTAGTACCTGTTCTATCAATTACCTTATCAAAGTTATACTTCATATTTTTTATCCCTCCTTACAAACATTATACACTATTTGTTTAATAATAGTGCACACCAGATAGTCCAAGTCCTATATTAATGTTTAAAATATTATGATATAATTTAAACTATGTGTAGAATACAAAATAGTAAAGTTAAGGAGTTTAATAATACATGAATATATTAAAGAAAATAGCTGGAAAAATATTATATGGTATTGCTAAGACAGTTTCTGCCATATTGGATGTTTTAATCAAAATAATAGAGATTATAGTCAACCTTGTGAGGAGTATTGCAACGGGATTTGCTGCCTTAATTGGTCTAGGAGGATGTTTATTGCTTCTCATGTTTGCTGGACCTTTAGGTCTTGTAGTATTGTTGAATCCAGTTGTACTTTTAATCATATTGTTTTTCGTTATATTTCCAATATTAGGAACTCAATTCGTGTCCTATCTAAAATATATAAAGTATATATTAACAGAATATATGTTTGATCGAGCTAACTATCTTATTGAGGGAACAAGCTACAAATTCAAATCTTTTAATGAATATAAAAACTACTACAGAAAGATGGAAGACGAAAAAAGGAGAAAAGAGCGGCAACAACGTCAAGCTGAACAACAAAGAGAATGGGAAGAACGATTTAAGCAATGGTATGAATATCAAAATCAGCAGAGAAGATATGGGGAATATGGTGGATATACCGGATATAATAATGAACAAACTTATGTTAATCCAACTATCGAATTCAAAAAGAAATATGAAGAAAGCTGCGATCTACTAGGCGTTGGATATGATGCAGATAAATATGAAATAAAACTATCCTACAGAAAAAAAGCAAAACAATATCACCCAGATCTAAATAAATCCCCAGATGCTACAAGAATGTTTCAAAAAATAAATAATGCCTATGAGTTTTTAAGTGATGATAATATAGAAAGATATCACAGTATACATTAGAAAGAAGGTAATATATATGAATTGGCTAAAAAAATTTATGACTGGTAGGTATGGAGTAGACCAACTATCCTGGGCTCTTTTAGTAATATCTATATTAATATCTATTTTATCTAGAATTTTAGACAGTCAAGTATTGGCTATGCTCTACATAATTCCTTTAGGAATAGTATTGTATAGAATGTTTTCCAAAGATATATCAAAACGCTATCAAGAGAATATAAAATTTTTGAACAAGTGGAATTCTATAAAGAGAAAAATAAATAATAGAATTCAACGTATTAAAGGCTTAAAGTACTATAAATACTATAAATGCTCCAATTGCAAACAAACCCTTAGGGTACCAAGGGGAAAAGGTAAGATTTCTATTACCTGCCCTAAATGCCAAACCGTAATGATTAAAAAATCCTAATGCAAAGGATAAATTCCTTTGCATTTTTTCTTATTATGCTACTTTTTACCTTATCTATTTTGCTAAAAATAATGTAGTTTCTGGTAATTGTCTAAAAGCTGTTTACATAATATATTAGTTCTTGTATAATATTGCTTATTGTAAATCAGTGCAATGGCAAAGTCCTAAATTTTTAGGTACGAGGGAACCAACACAAGGGGTAATCCCCTAAAGGAATGCTAACTTCGGAGATAAAATTTAGGAAGGGGTGCATAGAAATGAAAAAAACCTTACGTATTTTGTTGATCTTGCTTATATTGGTTACAGTAACTTTGCCAGTGTCAGCTAGTGAATTTTCTAGAACATTAGAGTTTAGGCACAGAGGAGATGATGTTCGTAAACTTCAGCAAACTCTAAATCAAAAAGGGTACTATAATTATAATATAGATGGAATATATGGAGTTATAACAGAAAAAGCTGTTATCGACTTTCAAATAGACCATCGCATAAGAATTGACGGTATTGCAGGACCAGAAACCCAAAGAGCTCTATATGGAAATTCTACATCTCCAAATGAAGGGGGAATCAATAGTAAATATACCGACGGTGATATCTATTGGTTAGCTCGAATTATCCAAGCAGAAGCTGGTGGAGAACCTTACCAAGGTAAAGTGGCCGTTGGAAATGTAATTCTAAACCGAGTCAATTCTAAAGAGTTTCCAAATACCATCTATAATGTAATATTTGAGTATTATGGAAGTATTCCTCAGTTTAGTCCCGTTGCCGATGGCACGATTTACAATACTCCGTCCCAAGAAAGTATAAATGCTGCAAAGGATGCCATAAATGGTATACGCCCTGTTGGCAATTCCACTTACTTCTTTAATCCAAGCAAAACATCTGGGACATGGATAGTAAAAAATAAAACCTATGTGTCAAGAATTGGTGGACATGTATTCTATCAATAATAAGTCAGGGGTGCAGCCCTGACTTATTATTGGTATACAATATTAATTCCCACTAAATAGATAATTATATATCATATTAGCTGCATCTTCTCTTTTTAATTCTGCCTTAGGTTTTAAATATCCATTACTTCCCTCTACTATATTAAGCCCATAAGCTATAGCTGCATATCCTTTTAGTTTAGGATCTATATCCTTAGTGTCCTTAAATAAATCCTTATATATTTCACTTACATCGGCAATCTTATCATATTTTAAAGCCCTAATAACATATTTTATACCTTCTTCCTTGGTGACCATTCCCTCTGGATTTTTTTCTTCTTCTTTTACAATACCTAGGTTGATCAAATAGCTATATAATTTATCCTTTGAACCATCTATTTCAAAATAGGGGCTATTGGCTTTTGCCAGTAGATATAGGAAATCCCTTTGAGTAATCTTTTCTTTAGGCTTGAATTCCTCTCCTGGTAGGGCTATACCATATTGAGCCAATATATTTATCTTCTCCTTAGCATAACTTTTATCTATATCATTGTAGCTAACTACATTCGAGGATTTAAAAGGTTCTCCCAAATAGTTTAATATATCCCCTGTATTAGCATCTATATTTGCTGGTTTTTCACTCTTCAATCCATACACCAATTTAGCTTCTTGCTTTTTATTTGAACCTCCATCGTATGCCCCAGGAACTATATACTTCAACTCCATACCTATATCCTTAAATAGAATCTCATAAGCCTTCTCTATAGGGATTACATTCTCTTTAGAAGGAAAATCCCCTTTGTTCCAATTAAGTCTATATTCAACTATCTCCCCATCTATTGCATTTACTTGAATGTAAATTCCATCTTCTTCTACATAAGCATCATCAATTTTTCTAATAAATTCAAAATAATAACTATTCTCACCTGCTAAATGATTTTCTCCTTCAGGTCTAGTTCTCAATTCCATCTTTTCCAATTTATCTGGACTCATCTTCTTGATATACTCTTTAGCTATGTCTAAAGATTGTTTTTCATCATATTTAACCTTCTTCCCTTCCTGAGAAGAAGTATTTCGATAGAAGTATATCAGTTCCTTGGTTTTAGCATCTATGCTTATACTTGCATAATCTGAACTAGATTGAGACTCCTTGATAAAATCCATCTGCCATTGGTAAGTATTATCATATCTCCAATTCTTGGAAAGACTAATATAGCCTAATTTATACTCTGAATCCAATTTTAGTATATCTCTACCGATTTTTTCCGCTTCTTCTTGGGATATAAGGCCAATAACATCCTTTATTGCTTCTTCTTCGCCTGGGCTTAAGGATTCCTCTTCATTAGCCTCTTTATATCCACCACCACCTGCTCCTGTAACTCTGTCGTAGATGTTATAATAATCAGTTAAAATGACAACTTGCCCATCTTTAGCATCTATACCTTGATTAGCATTTAAAGGTCCATAAGCCAAATATAGTTTTGGTTTATCTCCTGCATAGCTTAATTTATATAATAGATCTAATCCTATTTTGTCTTTATACAACTGCTGAGCTTTCTCTAAAGAGATTGGATCCTTTACTTCAGGAAATACTATATTTGTATCCCAAGTAGCATAGTAATTTCTCACTTCTCCAGTGGAGTTGTCTACATAAATATCTATATTATTGTTATAATAAGGGATTCCCTTTTCGGTCCTTACAAAATAGTAATTATATCCATTGGAATATAAGTTTAATGGCTCTGATCTATTTATATACTTAATATTGTCTGCAAACTCTGGGGATACCTTCTTGATAAAATCCTTAGCTATCTTTAAGCCTTCTTCTTTACTTACCTTTGGTAATTTAGTCTTTTGTTCTCCATAGCTAGGTTCCCATTTCCCATAGCTTACTACTGTTCCATCAGAGGTTATGGAAACATCTATACTACCAAGCTTATCCTTACTATCTGACCAGGTTAAATAAAAATAGGTCATTCCTTCTCTAGAGGTAACACTGTGTTCAAATTTGTCATATTCCTCTCCAATGTTAAATAATTTCTTACTCTTTATAATGGCATCTTTTAGTTGTTTATCATAGTTTTGTTCTGCAAAAGAAGCAAATGGAACTAAATTCAATACCATAATTAATGCCAATAAAAAAGTTATCTTCCTGTTCACCTAAATCTCCCTCCTTTAATTTTTATGCCAAATACTCCCAAGGTCTATCTTATATATATTATACCTTCAATTCAAAAAATATAAGTTACAAACAGATTACGATTTAAATCTTATTGAACATTATCTATTTATTTGCTATGCTAAAAATATACTATATATAATAGAGGAATGAAAGAAAAGAGGCGAAATATCATGAAAAATCAAAAGAAAATTAGAGATTTTGGAATATCCATTGGAAATATAAAAACAGGAAATTATAATTCCATTACCGATGTTCCAGGTGTTAAGGTAGGTCATTCCACTTTGGATAAAGGAAACATAAAAACAGGAGTTACAGCAATTCTACCTCATGAAAGAAATATGTTTAAAGAAAAAGTCATAGGAGCTTGTCACGTAATAAACGGATTTGGTAAAAGTACAGGACTTGTCCAAATTGAAGAATTAGGAAATATAGAAACTCCAATAGTCCTCACTAATACCTTATCTGTAGGTACTGTGCATGAAGCCTTGGTAAAATATATGCTTTCTATTGATAAAGATATAAAATCTCTAAATCCTATAATATGTGAGTGTAACGATAGTTACTTAAATGATATTAGAGGACTCCATGTTAAAGAACAACATGTATTTGAAGCTATAGAAAATGCCAGTTTTGAATTTAAAGAAGGAAATATAGGAGCAGGTACAGGAATGGTATGCTACGGATTAAAAGGGGGAATTGGTACTTCATCCCGTATAGTGAATATAGATGATAAAAATTATACTGTAGGAATATTAGTACTATCTAATTTTGGAAAAATAAATGATTTAATGATAAATGGAAACTTCGTAGGAGAAAAAATAGCACATAAAATAAAAGAAAAAAAACAAGAAGATGAAGGCTCCATTATTCTAATAGTAGCTACAGACATTCCCCTCTCATCTAGACAATTAAAAAGGGTTGTAAAAAGGGTAAACCCAGGGATTGCTAGAACAGGCGGATTTATTGGTCATGGCAGTGGAGAGATAGCTATTGGTTTTTCCATAGCAAATATATTTAAACATGACTCCAGTGAAAATATATTAAATATGAAAATTCTAAATGAATCTAAAATTAATCTAGTATTTAGAGCCACATCAGAAGCAACTGAAGAGGCCATACTAAACTCCCTAATATGCTCCAATACTACTACTGGAGTAGATGGAAATACTATATACTCTTTATTAGATGTATTGGATATTAACTCTTTAATAAATTAATAAAATATTACATTTTGAAAAGAGGTTATAAATATGATTTTAGGAATATTAGGAGGTATGGGACCTCTTGCCACTTGTGAATTCTTTAAAAAAATTATAGAATTAACTCCTGCAGAAAAAGATCAAGACCATTTACATATCATCATAGACAACAACACAAATATTCCTGACAGAACAGAATATATATTAGGAAAAGGAAAAGATCCAAGAATTGAATTGATAAGATCAGCTATAAGGCTAGAATCAATAGGTGCAGATTATATTGCAATACCATGCAACACAGCTCATTATTTTTATGATGATATAATAAAATATACTAAAGTAAAAATATTAAATATGATATATGAAACAGTAAATTTTCTTAAAACAAATAATTCAGAAAATAAAAATTATTTGCTCCTAGCAACAGAAGGAACTTACCAAACAAAAATATATGATAAAGCCTTTAACTCTTCGGGTTTAAATATATTAACCCCTAACGATAAAGATAAAAAGACCATCATGACATGGATATATGGAATAAAATCCTCAAATTTCAATGTGAATTTGAAAGAATTTGAATCATTAGTAAATAAATACATGGTAGATGAACAAATACCAATAATTGTAGGATGTACAGAGTTATCCCTTCTAATTGAAAAAGTTAAAACGAGGAAACAATATTTTGACCCACTAACTATATTGGCAAAACGCTGTATTGATTTAGCACTAAAATAGGGGTAAAAGTGCTTTTACCCCTATTAATCATGTTTAAATAAAAATCCATTTTTGAAATATATTACAAATTTTACACTCCTATATTATTTAATAATTTCAAGTATTCTTCTTTAGTCAATTTGGGGTTAAAGCTTCTTACTATACCTTTAAGAATACTACTTATATTAATACCCCACTATATCCACAGCATGTCCCCTTCTACATATATTTTCTACTCAAAAGTACCTTTCACTATAACCTCTCCTTCTAATATCATAATCCTTCCCATAGCTACAACAGTATCTATTTCCAATGTATTTTTATCAATAAGCACTATATCTCCATCCATACCTTCCTTTATTTGCCCTTTACTATGAAGCTTTAATATATTAGCAGGATTGGAAGTTATAGTCATTAAAGCCTTGTCCATGGAAACCCCTTCATCAAGTATAGCATCTCTTACCTCTTCATACAAAGAAATTACCTTTCCTACGCCCAAACCTATAAAATTTCCTTCTTTGTCAAATTTAGGTAAACTTCCCTGCCCATCTGATGAAAAAGTTATGTTTTTAGGAGATACTCCTTCTTCTAACAATATCTTTAAAGCTCTACTAGGCTTTGTATCTATTGTTTTTTTATCTTTATTACTGGAACTTGTAGTAAAATCAACAAATCCCCCTTTTTTAGCATATTCAATAGATTTTGTAAATAATTTAGTATTTCTACCCATATGAGTAGGTAAAAACTGAGTTACTGGTATCTCAGTAGTTTCAACTATTTCCTCTATAAAATCCAATTGCCTATCCCCATCTCCCATATGGATATTAACCACTCCCCCCTTACCTGATAATATTCCTCCAACCCTAGCTTCTGCTGCTATTTTCATTATATCCTCTACCGTTGGTTGACTAGAACGATGATCAGAAAGAGCCACTTCTCCTACACCAATTATTTTATCTATCAATATAATATCATCTTGTATACTCCCAGTAATCGTCCTTATAGGCACTTGATAAGAACCAGTATATACATATGTAGTAATACCTTCTTCCTCAAGTCCTCTAGCTTTAGCTATTAAATTACTCATAGTTCTAGTAGTTCCATCTGTGCCTAAAACCCCTATCACAGTAGTAACTCCTCCAAGGGTAATATCAGTTAATTGTATTTCTGGAGTTCTAGTTTTAAAACTCCCTTCTCCACCGCCGCCACATATATGAACATGGGAATCTATAAATCCTGGAACCACATATTTGTCTTTAGCATCTATAATATCTATATCTACAAAATCCTTTGGAATCCCTATTTCATCCTTTATATATCCAATCTTATTCCCGACTAATAGTACATCCTTCTTGCCCATATAACTTGGTGCATAAACTTCTCCACCTTTTATCAAAGTTAACATCAATATCCCCCTTTTATCCATACATTTATTAAGCTTTCTCTAAATATTCTTTCCTTACATATTCAGGAACTAAACTTCCCCCTGTAGCCCAACATACATGAATAGCATTATCTTTATTAGCAAACAATATGGGCCCTAAGAAACCTGCTAAAGCTGATGGTTCTAGGAATATCCCTTCTTCTTCGTATAAAGCTTTTAAAAACTCATACAACCTACTATCATCTATAGTATATATTCCCATTAAAAGCTTTTCCATCATTTTCCCCACAAAAGATGAAGGACGTCCTACCGCTAATCCATCTGCATCAGTTTTATTATCTAACCCAAAATCCTCTACAGATACCTTATCATGTAGCCCTGTTATCAACCCCAATAACATAGCAGGAGAATGAGTAGGCTCTGCAAAGAAACAATGGACATTATCTCCATATACAAGTTTTAAACCATAGGTTATCCCTCCAGGACCTCCTCCTACACCACAAGGTAAATATACAAATAAAGGATGTTCTTTGTCTACTACTATACCCATATTATCTAATTGTTTTTTTAGCCTTACTCCTCCCACAGCATACCCTAAAAATAAATCCTTAGAATTTTCATCATCTACAAAATAGCTATTAGGATCCATTTCTGACTCTTTTCTTCCTTCTTCTACTGCCTTTGAATAATCAGATGTATATTCTACTACTTCAACACCCTTGCTTCTAAGGAGATCTTTTTTCCACTTTTTCGCATCTTCAGACATATGAACTTTTACTTTAAAACCTAATTTTGCACTAATTATCCCAATGCTAAGCCCTAAATTTCCTGTACTACC
>JAAYFV010000058.1 GCA_012728075.1 Tissierellia bacterium | reverse complement strand
CTTTATTTACATTAATTAATATACCTCTAACTGTTACTTTCATCTATTTCACCTACCATAGAAATAATAAGCATAAGTATCATCTCCTTATACTTATTATACCCTCTAAGAACAAATGTTTCAATAAATTTTGTGATATATTTTAATTTTCATTTGATACGTTTTAGCATTATTTTTGTATGCTGTTTACTACCTCCTAATTATATTATTTTTCTTGGAACAAAATCTATATAATCACTAGAGACACAATAAAACTGTATCCCTTGTATATTATCTTCAACTACAAATCTATGTCCTTCAGCGTGTAGATGTCCATATACACAAATATCTACATGGTATTCTTCCATTAAATCTACAAAACTATTAGGTGTAAAGTCCATATTAAAAGGTGGATAGTGTAACATTACTATCTTCATATTTATATTTTTGTCCATAGTATCTAGAGATAATCTTAATCTATTTAACTCTCTTTTAAATATCTTCTCATCTTGAGAATCAAAACCTTCAACATCTTCTGATATCCACCCTCTAGTGCCACCAATACCTATATTTTTATATATGAAACTAGTATTTTGCAAAAAAGTTATTGTAGATAGATTTAATTCCTTTAATTTCTTTGGTCCTTGCCACCAATAATCATGATTACCTTTTGTAATTATCTTCTGTCCTGGTAATTCATCTATTCGTTTTAAATCATTATAAGCATCTTCCAATTTTAATGCCCAAGATATATCCCCTGGCAACAATACCAAGTCTTCTTTACAGATTAGTCTATTCCAGTTGTTAAATATCCTTTCTTCATGATTTAACCACTTTTCCCCAAATATATCCATAGGCTTTTCTTTAAAATAATCTAAATGTAAATCTCCAATGGCATATATCAAATACATCACCTCTATTAATGTTAAAGTTTAACAGTAAGTCCCTAATGGCTTGTAAACTATTTTATAGAACTTAATGTATTAGATTAAGTCAATTGAATTAAATTATAATTAAGTCCTAATCCATCCAATATTTCCCTTTCCCTACCTTGACAAGTAAACAATAATATCTGTTTTTCATAACTTATATCACTTAAATATACAAGAATATTTTCAAGCCGATTATCATCATACTGAATAAAACAATCGTCTAATATCAAGGGGAAATTTCCAGTATTCATAGAAGAAGTAATGCTAAACCTTAATGCAAAATATAATTGATCTATAGTCCCACCACTTAAGCTATCTATACTTACTATTTCCTTAGTAATTGGATTTTCTACAGTAATATTTAAATCATCATTTATTCTAACCTGGTCATATTTTCCATTGGTTATTAAATCCATTATTTTGCTCACTCTTTTATTGATAGCTGGTGCAAATTGTTTGTGAATTTCCTTTGAGATACTTTCTATAGTATCCTTAGCTATCTCTATGGATTTTATCCTATTTTCATAATCTTTTATCAAACTATCTATCCTAAGTATTTCTTCCTCTACTTCCATCAATTGTTTCACATATGGATTTAAACTATTAATCCTTTCCTCCAAACGGGCCTTAGTATTTATCATATGGGATAGTCTTTCTTCCACATCTAGTATCTCTTGCGTTATACTATCCTTTTGGGCTACATCTATATCCTTAAAAAAATCATCAGTATACCCATCTAGAGCATTCTCTAATTCTTCTAAACTAAAATTACCCAATGTTTTATCTAAAATCTCTATCTTGTTTTGCTTGTCCATAATTAAAGCTTCATAATTATTCTTGTTTTCTAGACCTTTATTAAATTCATCTATAGTCTTGGATTTATTTTTAAGTAAAATCCTATCCTTTTCTTCTATCCATATCTGTTTATCCATAAATTTCCCATTTAACTTCTCAAGTATATCCTCTCTGTTTTTAATTAGTCTATTAATTTTTTCTAATCTATTTGTCTGATTCATTTCTTTGAAATATATATTGTCCCTTAGCCTTTTCAACTGGGATTTTGAGCTACAATTATATTTAGATAATATATGTCTTTGGTGGCTATCTATTTGCTCTATTTTTTTGCTATTCTCTTCTTCTTGAATATATAAATCTTTTAATTGTTCTTTAAACTCATTTATTTCTTTATCTAAACCTTTTTTGAGAAAATTCGTATACAAAATACCACCACACAAGGGAATAGCTAAAAAGAGTAAAGATATATTTATAAATCCTAATCCAATACTTCCTATAGTAATTATTATCAATAATACATTGAAAGCTTTTAATCTAGCTTTCTTGTCTGTTTTACCCTCTATTTGGATATTCAAATTATCTACTCTAGCTTTATTGCTATTTAATATAAGATAATTTTTTTCCTCTTCCATTTCATCATACAATTCAACATCTCTATATAATTTTTCTGCCTCTATTCCCTCCACAATACCTTCTCGATCCTCTAATTCTAAAGCCCTCAACTCCTCCTCTATATGAGCTAAATTCTCATCTAAATATTCAATTTCCTCAGTTACTCTCTCTATGTTTGTATCCAATTTTAAAACTTTAGAATAGTCATCTATGGATAGATGAGAGTAAGGTTTTAGTTCTTTTATTCTTTTATCTATAACTTCCAATTCCTCTTTTATTTTTAAAGCATCTAAATAGTTCCTTCTTTTATCCAATAATTCTACTTTTTCTAATAAGATGCTTAAATTCTCTAACTTTTTTTTATTTTCCTCTATTTCCTTATCTAAATCAGCAGATTGTTCCAAATACCTATCATATTCATATTGTTTTTGTATCAAATACTTTTTTTCATCTTCTAATTCCTCTAAACTTTTTAAAGCTTTTCCATAGGGTTTAGTATAAGCTCTTTTGGTACCTATCTGGTCTAATTGCTTTTCCATATCTTTTATGGCATTTTTTACTGAAATATCATCATCTAAACTAGTACTTATATTGGCCAATCTATCCTTTACTTCTGTAGCTAAATTTGAATCAACTTGATTTCCTAATTGTTTTATGGATATGGTATTTCTATATACTAAATTATTAAACCCAAAAAAGTAAACACCTGGCAAATGAACTTTTATCCTATCCCCATTATCTATTTCATCTGTAATATCCTTCCCAGTTACATCATCATAAACCCATACTTCACCTTTATTAAAATCCCTTTGGATTCCATAAATTTTTCCATCTTTTTTAAATTTTAATATACCCATATATTCTTCTCTATTCCAAGGCTTATACTTTTCATGTTCTTCTAGATAAATTTTCCTCTTTACATAAGGTTTTAGAAATCCATAGAACATCCCATCTATAAAATTATGTATTGTAGTTTTCCCCGATTCATTGTCTCCATAGATGATGTTTAAACCTTCATCAAAATGGATTATCTTTTTTTCAAACTTCCCAAAGGATACCAAATTTAATTCCTGTAGTATCATCGTATTATCATCCCACCTTGCCTTTCATCAGCGATTCTAAACCAATATATAAGGCTTCTCTAATGATTTTATCTTCCAAATCCTTCTCCTTCATAGCCTTTATAAAGTAGCCGATGATATTGTCTTCATTTTCCTTTTCCAAACTATCTATATCGTAATCCATAATAGTATTATTTACTAATTCTATGTAATAAAAATCTTCTTCTAAGCTACTAACTACATCCTCAATATCTAATTTTACCTCCCTATTGATGATTCCTTCTAAAATGATTCGATAGAGATTTTTATTTAAACTTACTTTATCATCACAGCTTTTTATCATATTGATAATATCAACATATCCATGGGTAGGATCTAAATTTATGCTCTTTTCTAAAAACATCCTACTGCTAATAGGAATAAAATCAATATGGGTACCTTCCTCATCTATTATGCCTTGAATTATCCCATGTTCACCTTGTTCTCCAAAATGTAAAGGCTCTGGGCTGCCACAATAAGCTATTTTTGACGATATTATATTGGGTTTATGGATATGTCCAAGCCCAATATAATCAAAGCCTAAACTATCTAAATAGTCTTTATTCAAAGGAAGATAAACACTGTTTCTATCATATATATCGCCATGAAGTATCAATATATTTTTCCTTTTCCTATCTATCTTTTCTATAGAATTCAGTACTGGCTTTCTATTTTCTATTCCATCCCAACTATAACCATAAATACATGTATTTTTATCAGGAAATTCTATTTTTTCTATGCCTGTTGTATTGAATATATCTATATTTTCAGGCCATCTAATCCTATTGTATAGGGATTTCCTGTTTAAAGAATCATGATTTCCTGCTGCTATCAATATATGTACATTTTCTCCTTTGCTTAATATATCTCTTACCCTTTTAATATCTCCTAAAGTAAAGTATTCTTCCTCATATAGATCCCCTGCTATAAATAGGAAATCCACCTTATCATGAATAGCTTTATCTACTATCTTCTCAAAGGTATTCCATAGCTCTACTCTCCTCTTTGTAGCTATATCTTTTGGAAGAGAATCTTTTTTAAATTGTAATCCTAAATGTATATCTCCTGTATGAATGAATTTTATCATTATACTACCTCCACACTTTCACCAATTTATTAAAATTATATCACATATTTATGGATTAAAAAATAACAAGTCCCACGGAAAACGTTATTAATTCACAATTTTCCATGGGACATACCTTATCAGTATAATATTCATCAATTTAATTCAATTGTTAAAATAATTTGATTTCCCTTTTCAACCTCTCCACTCATCTTTTCTAACTTTTTAACCTTATCCATATTGGTAATTATTATAGGTGTAATAGGAGATTTGCCCTTTGCTTCCACTAATTTAGGGTCGAATTCCATTAATAGATCTCCTTTTTTAACCTTGGCATCTTTCTTTGTTAAACGACTAAACCCTTCCCCGTTTAACTCCACCGTATCCAAGCCAATGTGTATAAGAATCTCCAAACCTTCCTTAGTAACTAGACCTATAGCATGATTAGTGGGAAATATAGTAGCAACAGTACCGTCTACTGGTGAAACTATTTTTCCATCAGTTGGTTCAATAGCTACCCCATCTCCAATCATCTTGTCAGAAAAAACTTTATCTGGTACCTCTTCTATTGGTATTAAATTTCCTGTCATAGGTGATATTAACTCTATTGTTTTGTTTTTTTTAAAAAAATTAAACATGCTTCTTCTCCTCTCGTGTGTTTAATTTAGACTCATATTATAAAATTATAACATATATTTCAAAGGTTAAAAGTAAAATTTAAATTTTTCACCTGGTTGCAAGCTTTCTACTAGTATTTCAGCTTCAGATACATCCCCCACTACATTTACCCTAGGATCTGGATTTAAATCTTTTTTTAATATCTGTAATTCTCCCTCATATCTATTATACTTTTGATTGTCTATAGTAACAGAATATTTTTCCCTTAATATGTTATTATTTGGAGCTATATTCCCTTCTTTTATAAGTCGAGATTCCTGGGAACGAATAGTATATGCCCCTGGGTCAACCCTATTAGTATGGAGAGAATTCAGTATGGATAGCTCCACAGGGGATAAATCTCCTTTTAATTTTATAGGTAAAAGTGTAATATCCTTATCAATATTAGATAATACCTTCAATTCCTCAATGGAAGCCATAGCATCCCCTATTACTATAAAATCAATACCTAGTTTTAGCAAGTGTTGATAGGATATAATTGGATTTATATCCCTATGGATTTCCAAGGTGGGCAATCCCTCATATACTGGCCCTCTCCTCTTATAATTAGAAGGAATAAAAGCCATAGTTGTAATTCCATATTGCTTAAATATCTGATTTTTTTCTATAAATAATTCCTCTGATATCCCTGTATCCCTACGAGGATAAAAATTGTGACAAGCATTTATCCTGTCAAGTTTACCCCCATATTCAATAAACTTTTCTATCTTTTTTTTATCAAAGGTTGTAGCGTTTACTGATACCCCAAAGCCTTGTTCTTTTGTCATCAACGCAGCCTCTTTCAGGGTAAAGCCATAATCTAATCTAATATAGTCGATTTTATATTTTTCTAGATCTAATCTTTCAAAATAGTCCTTTGAAATATCCACAATGGTGGTAATGTCTAACTCATTACATAGATTTAATATCTCTTCAAATTCCTTTTCAAAATGACCACCTGCTTCTGGCATATGGGCAGATGTAAATAAAACCTTCACCCCTTCATCATAGGCCTTTTTAATGTAATCTAATATTTCTTTAATTTCAAATTCCAAACCTGCATAAGCAGAAATACCTATCAATTGAAAACCCTCCTATTTAGAAAACTCAAGGCATATAAGAAACGCCTTGAGTTTTTATAATTTTATTCTACTGGATCTTCAAAGCCCAATAGATATGTTGCAATAAATCCTCCTATATAGGCTCCTAAT
The DNA here is from genome assembly GCA_012728075.1 of Tissierellia bacterium. Taxonomy (GTDB): domain Bacteria; phylum Bacillota; class Clostridia; order Tissierellales; family Tepidimicrobiaceae; genus Keratinibaculum. Next base: position 10,755 of record JAAYFV010000058.1, on the reverse strand, counting down.
ATACCTAGTAAATAGTATCCTACATTTCCTTGATCTATTATTATGGCTAATGGCAATCCAGATATACCCATACCCATAGCTCCTACCTTAAATGGTGCAACTATAGCGCCACCAACAGCTCCACCTATACAAGCTCCAAGGAAAGGTTTGCCTAGAGGTAGAGTCACACCATATATTAACGGTTCTCCTACTCCTAAAATTCCTACAGGCAGTGCAGATTTTACAGTTTTCTTTAGTCTTTCATTCTTGGTCTTAGCTAATACAGCAAAACTTGCACCTACTTGCCCTGCTCCTGCCATAGCAAGGATTGGTAATAATGTGGTTACTCCAGTATTTTGCAATAAATCTGCATGGATTGGAGTTAATCCTTGGTGAAGTCCTGTCATTACTAATGGTAAGAAAGTTCCACCTAATATAGCCCCTGTCAGAGCACCACCTTTTTCTATTGCTCCAGTAGCTGCTGCTCCAATACCATCAGATATTAATCCCCCTATTGGTTGAAGAACAAGTAGAGCTACAAAGCCAGATATTAGTACAGTCAATAAAGGCGTCAAAATAAGTTCAACAGATTCATGTATAACACTTCTCAACCATCTATCTATCACAGATGCAAACCATACAACTAATAATACAGCTATTATTCCACCACGTCCCGGTACTAATTCTCTACCAAACATTGTTAGTCCATCAAGTCCAGGGGATATTGTAATCCCTGCCATAAGTCCTCCTATTGCTGGAGATGCTCCAAACACCTTTGCTGCATTCATACCAACCATTATTGCCATATATCCAAATACAGCCCCAGAAAATACTCCTAGCAATCCAGTAATATTTGGATTAATATTTGTAGTTTTCATTAAAATATTATTTATGCCCATTATAAGTCCTGAACCTATAAATGCTGGAATCAAAGGAACAAATATACTAGATATTTTCCCTAAAAAATCACTTGGCGCAGCCTTATACTGATCTTTCACTTGAGCCTTAACCCCTTCTGCATCTCCAAATTCTACTACATCCTCTACGGAGATATTAGTAGTGTCCCTTATTACTGCAGATACCTTATTAGCAACTCCAGGTCCTACAACTATTTGTACTCGATTACCTGATTCCACAACTCCCATTACTCCATCCACTTTTTCTAAAATGTCTTTGTTAAACTTTGACATATCCTTTAAGGATATTCTAAGCCTAGTCATACAGTTCTCAAAGGTAGCAATATTTTGTTCGCCACCAACAATTTTGACTATTTCCTCTGCAAGCCTTTCAAATTTGTTGCTCATCTTTTTACCTCCTTCTTATTTAAGTAATAATCGATACTAAATGTTCCCCCCTTTCAAATTATATTCAAAACCTTTCCTCGCCATGTATAAAAATAATATTTTAAAGTAAGTGTAAGTGGCAAGTAAAGGCTATTTGACTTTTTAAGGCTTAAATTGATACCTTCTGTTCTATTGCTTTATATATAGAACCATTGCTTTCTTCTAATAATCCCACTGCTTCCTCATAACTACAATTAGCTTCGATCATTATTATTGCAATTTTAGGTTTATTTTTAGATAGTCTTAAGTATTTCTGTGCTGTAACTTCATCAACACCTGTAGCCTCCATTATTATTCTTTTAGATCTGTCCATTAACTTTTTATTAGAGGGATTTAAATCTACCATCAAATTATTATATACCTTACCTATTCCTATCATTGAAGCAGTAGATAACATATTAAGCACCATTTTCTGAGCAGTACCAGATTTTAATCTAGTTGAACCTGCAATTATTTCCGGTCCAACAATAGGGGTTATAGCTATATCTGCTAATTTAGACAATTTGCTATTATCATTACAAGATAATCCAATAGTTGTAGCACCTACGCTATTAGCATAGTTAATAGCTCCCAATACGTAAGGAGTATTCCCACTAGCAGTTATCCCTACAACTGTATCCAATTCTGATAAATTTACATCTTCCAAATCCTTCTTCCCTGCAGTTACGTCATCCTCAGCTCCTTCTATAGCTTCAGTAAGAGCCTTTTCTCCTCCTGCTATTATGCCAATCACTTGACCCTTTTCTGTGCTAAAAGTGGGTGGACATTCTGATGCATCTAATATTCCCAATCTTCCGCTAGTTCCTGCACCAATATAAATTAATCTACCACCTTTTCGAAAGGATTTTATTATTTCTTCTACTGCCTTAGCAATATTGGGCAGTTCTTTTTCTACCGCATAAGCTACCAATTTATCTTCCTCATTCATTATTTTAAGCACTTCAATAGTTGATTTTTTATCTATATCTTTAGATCTTTCATTGGATTTTTCTGTTATTAAATTCATACCCACAACCTCCACTATTATCCATATTTAATATTTTTTGTCTCTCAAAGCTTCTCGTGTTATTTCTAAGTATTCTATTACATCATCATAGCGTTTGCATGCAACTCCAATAAACAAGCTATCAATTACCAGCAATTGGGCCATCCTAGATGCCATGGCACCAGATCTAAAATTGTTTTCTACACTAGCAGTATATAAAACTATATCTGATACCTCTTGTATAGGAGAATTACCATATTGAGTTATCGCTATGGTTGTGGCTTCTCTATCTTTGGCAATTTTCAACACATCTATTACTTCTTTGGTTCTACCAGAATGAGATATCCCTATTGCTACATCCCTTTCAGTTAAATGTACTGCTGACGTTATCTGAATATGGTGATCAAAATACATAAAAACAGGTATATTAATTCGTGAAAATTTATATTGGGCATCTAATCCTACGATAGAAGATGCTCCAACACTCGATATATGAATGTTTTCTGCTCTATGAATAGCTTCTATAGCCTTTTGTAGGCTAACTGAATCTAATACTTCTTTTGTTTCTTCTATAGCTTGAATACTATCTGCTGACATTTTGTCAAGTATAACTTCAGGTGGATCATCTACATTAATCCTTTCGTGAAGAATCCTGTCCTTCTTTCTATCTTCCATAGTACAAATAGATACGGCAATCTTTAAATCTTGATACCCTTTTAACCCTAGTGTTTTACAAAATCTAATTACACTAGCCACACTAGTATCGCTCTTCTTAGCTAATTCCATCACAGAAAGTTCCATTGCTTCTCTAGGATTTTCTATTATATATTTTGCAATCTTTTGTTCTGAAGGTCTAAAACTATCCATCCCTTGTTTCATCTTTACTAATATAGAACTAGGCATTGCTATCAAGCCCCATTAAATACATTGTTAATACCCCCATATCCTTCATCTTGATTTTATTATATTACATATGTAATAAATATTCAAGTTCGATTTTATTTTATGTAATATTTTTTCATATATTAAATCTAAACATAATAAAGGTAGACTAATTGTCAGCCTACCTTTCTGTTTTATTAATATTTACTTTTCTTTAAAATTACAGTCATTATTTTAGAAACTCCTTTTTCTACTTCTCCTTCAGCTTTTTCTAATGTTCCTACTCTACCCATATTAGTTATAACTACTGGTGAAATAATGGATTTCCCTTTTTCTTTTAATAATTCCAAATCTGCTTCTAAAATCACATCCCCTTTTTGTACCTTTTCCATAAGAGCAACATGTTGGGTAAAGCCTTCACCTTTTAATTTTATTGTATCTAATCCTAAATGTATTAATAATTCTATGCCTTCTTTAGATCTAACTACTATACAATGATTAGCCTTGTAAGTACTAGTAATTTCCCCATCAAAAGGTGCTATCACCTTACCATCTGTTGGTTCAATTGCTACTCCATCTCCTAAACGCTTATCCGAAAAACCTTCGTCTTTTATTTGCTCCAATGGTACTATTTTCCCTGTTATGGGTGATACTATCTCTATGGGTTTATTCTTTTTTAAAAGTTTAAACATAGGCTCCACCTCTTTTTAGTTTGTTATAATCATTATAACACATTTATTATTCCTCTATCTTGCATAAATTGATTATATATAAATTCATAAACATATTATACATGTTTACTATTAAAATTCCTATAACATATACTATCCAGCTGTTCTTTGCAGATTCCATTTTTGGTAAGTTACCTATCAAAGAAGATACTATTGATAGACCAAGCATTTTAAAAAAATAACTTTTACCTACTGATATACCTCCTCTAATAGAATGACCTATATCTCCATCATAATACACTAGATAATTTTGTATTGTTTGAGTAAATATCCAAAACAAAATTATTATAAAAAAATATAGTATAAAATGAAACATTAAAAATCCATAACTTGTTGTAATTGAAATTAATTTTCCAAGGAGCAAATTTATAGCAATTATTAAAATAATAAAAATCAAATTTAGTCCTAAAACCCTCGGATAATAAGAAAAAGTATCGGTAAAAGATTCTCCCATATGTACAGGCTCCTCTTTGATAGCTTTCTTAGCCAATATCAAACCATAAGTAGTTATATAGATTTCTACTAAAATAAATACCAATATTGTAATTATATTTTTTACACTTAAAATTTCCTCTAGATTATTATCTATATTTAAATCGGTAGACTGGAAAGTTATAATTCCAGAATTTTTTATTATAAACGCTATAACAATAGATAAAATAAAAAAGATGATAAAATGCTTAAAATTATCTTTATATTTGTCAAATACTTCATCTAGCATATAAATTCCCCTTTCATTTTGTTAATACGTTTTTAGCTTGGTGGGTAAAACCAGATACAATACCGTATTCATTACATATTTCTATATAAGTTTGAATAATCCTTCTATATTTTAAATTTCTTGTCCAATCATCTAAAATTAGTACTCCTTTTTTATTATAAACGGTAGTTACAATATAGTAACCTATAGCATAAATATTTAAATTTTCTATTCTATTTTGATTTTTTATCCCTCTTATATCTTTAAGTATTATCTGATTCAATAGTTCAAACTCCTCTTTTAGAAACAGTAGGCTTCTTTTTGTTAAAGTTCCTGTAGGATCATCTGTTAATAAAACTGGGCCCTGTTGTACTAAACAAGCAATACCTTCTTCCATTATCTTGGCTATAATTTCATGAGCTACCATATTGGTATTTGATAATGTATCTAGGAAAAAAAAGAACCTATCTTTTAAATCAATATTTCTACTATGATATAATTCATGGCTAATAATTTTTATAAACTCTTCAATATTTCCCATGTATTTGCCATAATTAATATATATTTTTTCCCTATTTACTGTAAAACCTCCATCATCACCTCCAATATATAAATATATATTCCCATTAAAAGACATATCATGAGGTACTATTTTATATGTTTCTTTTATGGCTTCATCTAATATGTCCTGTTTCTTTTCCTTTATATATTGCACATCTTCCCTTAGTTGGGGCAAATTATCCCTTATATTATGAAATCCATATCCATCTTTATATTTTTTAAACTCCATTATCTTTTGTATTTCTTTTCTTAGAATCTTAACTCTTATCCTTTTATTGCCTTGAGGCTCATGCACTAAAAAACCTCTGATTCCTTTTGTATTTATAAATTTTTTAAATAATTTATCATTAAATGTATCCTGGCTTAACAATTTTTCTAAATATACTATGCTGTCTATATCTAACTTCACGTTTTTCCCCCTATTCCTAAAAGCCTATACTTAATAAATGTATACGCTTATTAGGAATAGAGTATGAAAAAAACTATACTATACTTGCTTTATCTTCTACTGCATCTGTCAACCAATTTTTAAATTTACTCATCTGTTCCATAGTTTCCCTATAGCCTTGTTCATATAATTTATTTAACTTATCAGTATCCTTTTCTAACCTATCTACTATTATTTCATCTATAGGTCTAAATACATAAACAAAACCCTCTTCTTCTAAATCATTAATTTTTTCTAGAGTAATATTATATTTAATATGCCTTTTTTCTATAGCATCTAAAACCTTAGGATATTTTTTTAGATAATGCCTCGAATATAAACCTAATGTTTGAGGTTCCTTTATATAGCCTTTATTCCTAGTTAAAACAACTACATTATACATATTCCCATCTTCTATGGACTTCTCTAGGGGAATAGAATCTGTAATCCCCCCATCAAAATATAACTTCCCATTAATTTCTACTGGTGGGGATAATATAGGTAAACTACTAGATGCCCTGAGTACTATTTCCATAAATTCCACCCCACTAAATTGGGATTTTTCAAAATAAACAGGCTCTCCAGTTGAACACTCTGTAACACATGCTTTAAAAACTGTGGGAGATTTTTCAAAAGTTTCATAATCAAAGGGTACCAATTTATTTGGCAATGTATCAAATAAAAAATCCATATTGAAAAAACTTTTACCAATTATCCAATGTTTAAAACCTGAATAGTCTTTATGATTTACATAATCAACAAATACCTTTTTATTTCTCTCCCGTTGTTCTGCTACAAAATTAGCCCCATTATTTGCACCAGCTGAGACACCTATTACATAGGGAAATTTTATATTTTCATCCATAAAGGCTGCAAGCACACCTGAGGTATATGCTCCTCTCATACCGCCACCTTCTAGAACAAGTCCTATCTTATTATTCCTCATATCATCACCCCTATATGAATTTTAACATATTTCTAGATAGATTCTCTATTAATTTATATATATATTTTACACCTTTTTTCTTTTTTTGCATAATATATACTTGAGGGGGGATTAATCTATGTTTTATGAAACTAAAACTACTGCTTTTGCAAAAATTATTGGTGGCAATATAGCTCCTAATTTGTATGGGAATATATTTTTCGATGATGTACCTGGTGGTACTGAAGTATACGTAGAAGTATGGGGACTTCCTTTGTATGAACCAGCTGAAGATAATAAACAACCTGTAGGTCCTTTTGGATTTCATATTCACAAAATAGGTATCTGTGAAATTACAGATCCAGAAAATCCTTTTCAATCTGCTGGAGAACATTATAATCCCAGCAATCAACCCCATGGTAATCATGCTGGGGATTTTCCTGTAATATTTTCAAACAATGGTTATGCTAGAATGAGCTTTTTTACAGATAAGTTTAAACCTATAGATATTATAGGAAAGTCAGTTATAATTCATCAGAACCCCGATGATTATAGGACACAACCTGCTGGAAATTCAGGAAAGAGAATGGCTTGTGGAGTAATATGTAGACTTTATTAAATAAAAAGTAACATATATTTAGTGTGTAGATCACAAAAAAGAACCCTCTGAATATGGGTTCTTTTCTTACACTACCTATTTATTGACTTTAACCTTGCTATATCATTCCAATTCTTTGATGTAACTATTTCTAATGTATTTAATTCATCTATTATTTTATCTATCTTTATATTGATTTCTTCCCTAAATTCAGTTAAAACTGCAGTCTGTTCAACTACTGCTCTTAGTTCCCTTTTTATCTCCTCTTGCCCTTGTTCTAATTTAGATTGCCTTTGTTCTAACTTTAATTGCCCCTCTTCCAAATTGGATTGCCCTTCTTTTAGATCTGCCACATCTTCTCTAAGGCCCTTAAGTTCTTCCAACACGATTTTTTGAAATTCTTCATTGGTCATTCCCATACCTCCAATTATAATTTCCTAGTTACAATATTATATCATAATTTAGATATATTTTAATCTCCTATTTACTAGTCAAATGTTAAAATCGCCATTATATTGGAAGCTATAAATTTTATTTAAAAAATTGATAATTGATTTAATCCCTTTTTAATTACTTTTACATCAACTATTGGTTTCCAAATGTTATTTTAATCTATCTATAGTTTTATTATTTTTTTAATTTGACATTTTATAGTACTTTATGATCTATTACTAAAATCTTTAAAAGGGATACCCCTTGCAATACACCATTCTTTTACATTATTCATTATTATAATATCGGTATATTTCAATTCATCTACTGATTTTTTCCCTAATAAGGTCATAATAGATTTAACTTGTTTTTTCAAATTATCAATTTTTTCTATGGACTTTTCTACGCCTAAATTCTCCACCATATACAAAATTGGAGCTGCTAGGCCTACAGCCTTACTCCCTAAAGCCAAAGCTTTAACTATATCCATAGAATTACGTATACCACCTGAAGCCAATATTTCATAGGAGTCTACAAAATCTTGAGCCTCTAGTAATGAAACCACTGTTGAATTACCAAAGCTTTCTAGAAAGTTATATTTATCTTCTACTCTTCTATAATTTTCAATCCTTGCAAAATTAGTGCCTCCTGTACCGCTTATATCTATAGTTTTAACCCCTATACTAGTTAATTGTTCTATAGCCTTTTTACTCATACCAAAGCCTACTTCTTTGACTATTACAGGAACATGAATATTGTTTACGATTATCTCTATATTTTTAAGCCAATTAGAAAAATCTCTGTCTCCTTCTGGCATGACCAATTCCTGCGCTACATTAACATGAATTTGTAGGCCATCTGCCTCTAAAATATCTATTGCCCTTTTAGCATCTTCTAAATTTTTTTCTGCTCCTAAGTTTGCAAAAATGATTCCACTGGGATTTACTTGGCGAATTATTCTAAAACTATTGATTACAGAAGGATCTTTTAGTGCTACACTTAAAGATCCTGATGCCATAAGTAGATTAGTTTCCTTGGCTACATAAGCAAGTTTTTCATTAATCGCCTTCGTTTCATTGCTACCACCAGTCATAGCGTTTATATAAAATGGTTGTTCCATAGAAAAGCCCGCTACAGATGTGCTTATATCTACATCTTCTAGGGCTATTTCAGGAAATACATGGTGAATAAACTTAATATTATCAAAATCAGAAATATTTTCATCTTCATAAAATTCAAGTGCCAATCTAACATGATCGTTTTTTTTCTCCTTTGTCACCTTATTCCTCCTTACCATCATATACTTTAAGTGGCAAATAATAGATATTTGCCTTGCCCCATTCCTCTATTAACTTTTTTAAATTATCGCCTTTCTTAAAAATAGCAATTCCACAATCTCCTCCCCCTGCACCAGAAGATTTAGCTGCTCCACCATGTTTTAATGCTATATTGCATAATTTTTTTAATTGGGAAGTTTCTATCCTTATTCCTAGATTTCCCCCTAAATTATATAGAAGCTCCCTGTTAACTAAAATTTGTTTTTGTATTTCTTCAATATCTTCTTCTTTAAAAGCTTTTATCATCTTTATAACACATTTTTTACTATTAGTTAAAAATTCATCATATATACTTTCCTTATTAAGGGAACTATCTTCCATACTATTTACTAAATTTATAGTATTAGCTGGGCTTCCTGTCCATCCTACTACAAGCTTTAAATCTTTTGGCGGATTTAATCTATCTATATATAGCCCAGGCCAATCCTTTTTTAATAAATCAGTAATACTATTTTTTTCTTTTTCTTTTAATACCCAATCCTTATAAAAAGTCTTATAGACTAACCATCCACCAAAGGTACTGGCAGCTATATCTCCACAGGATCCTTTGGGATTTACATTGATATTTGCCAAAGCTGCTAATTTAAAAATCTCCATTTCCGTTGCCTTTATATTATAATATTTTAATATGGCCTTAACCGTTGCAACAACTATAGCAGCACTTGAGCCTAAGCCATATTTTCTACCTTCTTCCGATTTAAGCTCACTGTCAACCTCAATATGATAAAAATCAAGTTTTTTACCTTTTTCTTTAACATATTCTTCAGCAATTTCAATAGCAGACACTATATAGGAAAAACCATTATCTTCTCCATCTAGGATAATACTATCTTTTTCTCTATTCCAATATATAATTCTATCAAAGGAATCAATACTACCTTTGTCGAAGGTTTCCTTTAAATATACGGTGATAAATTTATTCACTGCAACTATTATTGCTGGATAGCCAGGTTCTACAACAGCATATTCACCTGCTATATATAGCTTACCTGGCGCAAAGGTATTTATCATCTCTTCCTCTCCTCTTCCTCTTATAAATAAGAAATTCCTGGCCCTGGACCAGATATGATTATTTGTTCATCTTCAAATTTTTCTTTTAATCTATCCTTTATTATTTTACTTTGAGATAATCTACATATAATATTTACATTTGGCCCAGCATCCATAGTAAAATAACATGGAATACCATCACTTCTTAAGTCCCTAACTATTTCCATCACTTCTATAGTTTCAGGTTTAAAGTATATAATTGGTGGTCTTGCTCCAAACATGGTAGCATGCATCCTAAGGCAATTTGCTTCAGCTATAGTTCCCAGCTTTTCCAAATCCTTATCCCAAATTGCCTTCTTTATCTCCATAAGATCCTTTCTTGAACTTTTCACCCAAGCATTATAAAATGGCGAAGTATCAACAGTCCTTTTCATTCCTTCTCTACTAGATATCTCTTTTTTTGATTTGCGTACAATTACTATCACCATGCCAACATCCCATTTAGCATCATCTATTGGAACTGCATAGGAAGTTTCAGAAGAATTTCCCTCCTTCCATTCTACAAAACCTCCATATATACTCCTTGTAGCACTACCAGATCCTTGCCTTGCATATATGGATAATTCCCTCTCATATAAATTTAATCTACTAGCCACATTGGCCGCTGCAGCCAAAGCTGCAAAACCAGAAGCTGAAGAAGCAAGTCCTGCAGCAGTAGGTACGTAGTTAATACTATTTACTAGTACATTATATTTTATATCCATCTTAATCCGAAAAAGATCTAAAAATTTACTAATTTTTTTAGTCTCAAATTCACTTTGCAATTTATCATTTAAGTAAAAATAATCCCTATCTAATTGGCTGT
>JAAYFV010000057.1 GCA_012728075.1 Tissierellia bacterium | reverse complement strand
ATTTCACCCCGCCCTGAAGGAATATTTATTTTTATTTATTATAACATTTGAACAAAAATTTAGCAACAAACTAAAAACTATTTAAAATAAATATTTTTATCATAAATGACTTTATTCTCCTCTTTTATTGTATAATATATGTATAGAGTGCTAAAGTCAATAAACTTTTAGCTTAGAGTTTAGATTCCTAGTATCTAATATGTCTTTATATTAGATACTAAAACAATATGAGGAGGTATACATAGTGGAAAAATTATTGTTAGAAGATTTTACCAAGTATAAATTTTTATCCAATATTACATATTCTCCTAAAGGTGATAAAGTAGCTTTCACCCTGCATCGTATGTATCTAGAGGAGAATAAGTATCTTTCCAATATATATGTATATGATCTGAAAGGAAAGGATTCAATGAAACTAACTTCTAATAATTCAGAGAATAGTTTCATATTTAAAGACAATGATACCCTGTTTTTCCCAACTATAAGAGATGAAAAAGATAAAAAAAGAAGGAAAAAAGGAGAAGATTTTACCCCTTTTTATGAAATATCTCTAAAAGGTGGAGAAGCCAATAAAGTCTTTGAAATTCCCCTTAATGTATTAGATATAAAAATAATAGATGACCAAAATTATCTAGTATTAGCCCTATATGATATAAATAAACCTAATTTGAAAAATTTATCTAAAGAAGAAAAAGAAAAAGTTCTAGAGGAATATGAAGAAGAAAAAGATTATGAAATATTAGATGAAATCCCCTTCTGGAGTAATGGGCGAGGTTTTACCAATAAAAAAAGAGCAAGACTATATATCTATAATATAAAAGAAGATGAGCTTACACCTATTACTGATCATTTTACTAACGTAAGTTGTTTTAATTTGAATAAAGATAAATCCCAAATAGTACTTATAGCTAATTCTTTCATAGATAAGATGAGATTATCAAATGATCTATACATATATTATATAGAAGAAAAACATCTAGAAAAAATAACCCATGAAGAACCATTTAGCTATTCCTATGCTGACTTTTTAGAAGATGAAATAATATTTGTAGGCTCCAACATGAAATCCTATGGAATTAATGAAAATCCCCATATATATCTTATGAAAAGAAATAGGGATATAAATATGTTAACTCCCGAAGATTTTGATTATAGCCTATATAATTCCGTAGGCTCTGACTGTAGATATGGAAATAGTACTTCAATTAAAGTTGATGGAAAATATTTATATTTTGTTACTACTGAATATGACAGTTCTTATATCAATAGAATAGATAGAAAGGGAGATATAGAAAAACTCACCATAGAAAAAGGTTCCATTGATGGTTTTGATGTTTTTGATGAAAAAATAGTATTTATAGGTCTTAGAGGTCTTAAGTTACAGGAATTATATACATTAAATAATTATAAAGAAGAACAGCTTACTAACTTTAATGAATGGGTAGTGGAAAATAAAAAACTATCTACTCCAGAAAAAATAAACTTTGAAACTGAAAATGGAATAAACATAGAAGGTTGGATATTAAAACCTGTTGATTTTGATGAAAATAAAAAATACCCTGGTATATTGGATATACACGGTGGCCCTAAAACTGTATATGGAGAAGTGTTTTTCCATGAAATGCAGTATTGGGCTAATGAAGGCTATGTAGTGTTTTTCTGTAATCCTCGTGGGAGCGATGGTAGAGGAAATGAATTTGCTGACATAAGAGGGAAATATGGCACCATTGATTATGATGATATAATGAAGTTTACAGATATTGTTTTAGAAAACTATCCTTTTATAGATGAAGATAAATTAGGAGTTACTGGCGGTTCCTATGGGGGTTTTATGACCAACTGGATTATAGGACATACTAAAAGATTTAAAGCTGCAGCCTCTCAAAGAAGTATATCCAACTGGATATCCAAATTTGCCACTACAGATATTGGATATTTCTTTGTAGAAGATCAACAAGCAAGTACTCCATGGAAAGATGTAGAAAAATTATGGTTCCACTCCCCTTTAAAATATGCAGATAAAGTAGTCACTCCTACTTTATTCATACATTCAGAAGAAGACTATCGTTGCTGGTTAGCAGAAGGTTTACAGATGTTTACCTCTTTAAAATATCATGGAGTAGAATCCAAATTAGTACTATTTAAAGGTGAAAATCATGAATTAAGTAGATCTGGGAAACCAAAACACAGGATTAGAAGGTTAAAAGAAATAACCCAATGGTTTAATAGGCATTTAAAATAATTTAGAGGGGTACCACCCCTCTAAAATTTTTCTATCAGGTTCCACATGCTGCATAATAGTTGATCAAATCTATCCCCGCCCTTTTTTCCTTTTCAGTCAATTCATCAGAATTGACTATCATATCCAAATCCTCAAACATGCTTTGGCCTTCTTTATCATATATATGAATATCATTTAGTGCATATGCTACATATTCAATCTTTTCTGGCCTATGGGATAAAGCTTTTATAAATTGGATTTTGTCCCTTATATAGGTATTGCCTATAGTCTCTATAAACACAAAATATTCTTCTCCCAAAAAATCATCCATCAAGTCAATAAGAATCAATATATCTTCTCGATTAACTATTTCCTGATCTGAAAGCCAGTACAACACCCTTATAACACTACCTTCTCCATATAATTTCTCCAATCTATCATAATCTACTTCTGATAATAAGGTCACAGCCCTACTAATATCCCCTTCTTCTAAAAAAACAATCTCCATAAGCTCTTCTTCCCTAGAAGGCTCGTATTTGAAACTTAGTTTTTCTGTTTTCCCATTTACTATTTTCACATATCCAATTTTACCTGATTCATCCCAATACTTGGGAAAATAATCCGTATATTGGTCTGCTTCTATAAGAGGTTCTACTACCTTACCTCCTATATGGTATAAAGCTAAATCTATGGTGCCATCTAATTCCCCATCTATTGCCCTTTTTTGGTTGTTTTCTACTCCAATTAATAGTTTCCTTGAATCAGGAGCCCATATAACCTCCCCGACTGTTTTAATACTAACTATATCCTCCCTGTTTTCCATGGAAATAATATAAGTAGTCCCAACTATACTTGTACCTTCAGTAACTATAAAGTACTTCCCATCCTTAGACCATTTAATATCATGTAGATTTCCAGTAATCCCTTCTATTTCTTCCTCTATATTAGTTTCCCTATTATATATCTTTAAAACTTTATCTCCTTTCCCCTTATCCTCAATAAAAACTATATATTCCTCTTGATTAGCTACTTCTAATACGCCCTTTCTATCTTCTATATCCATAAATTTAGGTTCTACATATAGTAAGAATATAGTAATAGTTAGTACTATAATTCCAATAACTATTAATAATCTAATCCATCTATTCATACATTCACCCCTTAATACTCTATTCCCTTCCTAGCTTCTACTCCTTTATTATAATAATGTTTAATTTCTACCATTTCTGTTACCAAGTCTGCCTTATTTATTAATTCCTTTGGTGCATATCTACCAGTAATAACAACCTCTACATTCTCTTTCTTATTGTCTAAAATCTCCAATACCTCTTTAACTTGAAACAAATTATAATAAAGGGCAATATTCAATTCGTCTAGTATGACTACATCCCATTGGCCTTTTTCTAATACTTCTCTACAAACCTTTAAACCTTCACGAGCAGCTAATATATCCTCTTCTGTTGGTTCATTGTATATAAAACAATCCCTGCCAAATTGATATATTTTTATATTTGGTATGTAATCTGATAACTTCAATTCGCTATATTCCATACCTTTTATAAATTGCCCAATAAATACCTTCTTTCCAGCTAAAGCAGCCCTTACTGCTAATCCCAAACTAGCGGTGGTCTTCCCTTTTCCATTGCCTGTATATATATGTATATAACCTTTCAAATGTATCCCTCCATTTACACCAATACCAGGTACCCCTATTATATGGGTATTTATTATAATATCATTTTTTATAATAAATATCTATAGTAATACTATATATGGAAATAATAAGTTTATCAATCAATATAGTCCATAGTGAAATCATACTATATATTCAATAAATTAAATCAAAAGGTGGTATAGGATTTGAAATTAATGTATAACTTTAAAAATAATATAAGTAAACACAAAAATAAAATATGGTATAGATTTTTAGAAGAACTTTTATGTCGAATAAAAGAAGATGAAGTCACAGCTATAGGAGGACAACTTACATATTTTTTGATATTGTCTATATTTCCCTTTTTAATTTTCTTTCTTAATCTATTAAGCTATACCTCCATTACTCAAGAGGGAATACTAAACAATCTATTGATTGTACTTCCTACAGAAACTCAAATTTTATTTGAAAGTATAATAAGTGAAGTCATAAGTTCTAGCTCTCAAACCCTATTGTCTTTGGGAATAATTCTTACTATATGGACCGGTTCTTTAGGAATAACTTCTATAATAAGAGCAGTAAATAAGGCTTACAATGTAGAGAAAAAAAGGCCTTACTGGCGTCTTAAAGGATTGTCTATTTTATTTACTATAATACTAGCCCTATTATTAATGTTAGTATTGACCATGCTAGTATTTGGTGAAATAATAGGAGAAAAAATATTTACATATTTAGGAGCCCCACATATTTTTTATTATATATGGGAATTCTTAAGAATTATAATTCCTTTCATAGCTATGATACTTATATTTGCTTTAATATATAAATTAAGTCCCACTCCTGAAGAGGGACTTAATATAAAATTTAACCAAACTCTACCTGGGGCAATATTTACAACTACAGGATGGATTATAGCTTCTATGATATTCTCCATATATGTGAACAATTTTGCTAACTATTCCAAAACCTATGGTAGCCTTGGAGGAATTATAGTACTACTCTTATGGCTGTACATAACAAGCATAATGATAGTATTAGGTGGAGAAATAAATGGAGCCTATGCTTCTATTATAGAAGGTACAGGAGTAAAGGATTGTGATGATGGAAAAATACATAATCAAGATAAAGATTGATTAACCAAATCTAATATCCAATTTATCCAACTTGAAATAGTTTGAGATCTCCTATAAAATGTGCTATCAGAACTTATCCTATAGAGATTTGATTCTTTCATTATTCTAACAATCTCATCTTTACTAGGCATTTCCCCTATTCTAAAATATTCTTTTAAAGTTTTGTTAAAAGCATTATGTTTGAGAATCAATTCTATGAATTTAAGCTGTCTTGTCTTTAAATTAACTTTAAAAAGATTTTCCCCTTTATCAGTTAAAAAATAAACAACTTCTCCATCTTCTCTTTTTTTATCTATAATTCCTAAGTATCTACCAGCATCAGTATAGTAGTTAGTTTGTCTAGGATTAAAATCGTATGTAGTGGTAATCTCTTCTTTTGTCATTTCGTTATTATTTAATAATTCACATAGATTAATAAGCCTTTTTATACTATCTGCCTGTGGAAATTGAATTCTTGGTTCTTCAATAATATTTACATTATATAGAATGTTCTTAATATCATTTAAGTTAATATCATCTTGTACTAAAGTATAATTTTTTTGTTTTACTAGAACTAGTGAGTTGTAATTATTAGGCTCTTGAAAGTTGTACTCGTATAACGTAAAAACACCATTAGAATACACCATAAAAACTGGTATAATTCTTTTGGTTATCTTCTGATTCCATAACCTAAAAGGATAATATAATTGTCTAATCAAAAAATCCTCCGAGATTGAATTTTTAGCCTCTATTAAAGCTAAGCTATCTATCCCTTCATAACCCCCATCTATCTCAATTTGAGAGTTAGATACTGTGACCACTACATCTCTATTTATATTGGTATTATTTATATAAAAAGAAAATTCATTTGAACTCATCCTACCGCTAACTGTAGGTAATAATTTGTCATCTTGAATAAAATCTGATAGTATCCCGGAGACAAAAGCACAATTTATTGCAATAGATTCAGAAGTTATATTTTCATAATCAATACTTTCTATATAATATGGAAATGAAATTCTTATAATCTCTGTATTCAATTCACTAAATTCCTTATATGCTTCAAATGAAGAAATTATGTAACTACCTCTAGTTATTGGTAAAATTGATAAATTATTATCTTTAAATAATTTTGGTAAATTACTTTTATGATCAAATTTAGTAGCTAATCTAGCTTCTCTAAATTCATTTATATCTTTAGATTCAATTTGAAAAAAGCCTTTGTTTTCTATCTCATGCATAATATTATAT
>JAAYFV010000056.1 GCA_012728075.1 Tissierellia bacterium | reverse complement strand
CTATAGCAATTATTTTTTCCAAGTAACCTGTAGTATTTAATCTTTCCATTAATTTGTCTAAAACCGATGGTCCTATTACCATCAGTATCCACAATATGGTATTAAAGCTCCTTAGACCTTCTCCCACTTTAAAATAAATTGGATAGTATATAGAATAGAATATCAGAGATATATTAGTAGCAAAGATGACATTCCATATACTTGCACCTTTTCCAATGCTAACAACTCCTAATTTCAAAATAATATTGGTAAATATCAATACAGCACTACAACTCATTATTATAAATAGTATAAGAGTCATATACTTTGCTCTGACAATATTTTCCCTTTCTATAGGAAGGCTATTAAGAACTATTTCGCTTTTATACTTATCATCATATCCATTTGTATATATAACCGTAATAAATATAAGTGTAAGCATCCCCAAAGTGTATAGAAAAGTTGATACTAAAGGATCTGGCATTACAAGTCCCATAGCTGCAATAAACAAGGCATATATTACTACGAATATATTGATCTTTCTGGATAATATAAAATCCTTTTTTATTAGATTAAACATCTTATCCCTCCCCTATAGATCCCTATTCTTATATAGTCTCATAGATAGGAATAGGGAGATTATATACATTGCTATAGGTGCATATATCATGCCTCTTCCACTTAAAAATTCCATATTACTTACTATAGATTTATCTCCCAATGATCCTAAACTTGCTATGCCAATAAAAAAGGTGACGAATACTATCACATGAATAATCTGTGCTATTTTAGGCTCAAAGCTAAAATATGCTGGATAAACTATGGATGTTAAAATCATTATTATAGGGATAGATTCCTTTATCATCTCTAAATCAAAATAATCCACAGTTTTTATTCCCATTCTATTAATTATCCACAAATAAACCCCAGCATACACAATAATAACAGCCAAATATACAAAAGTAGATAAATATTTATAAAAGACTATTTCTTTTCGAGTAATGGGTAAAGAATTAATAATATATTGTGACTTACCTTTAATATCATAAGAAAAAGGTATTATAGATAAAAGATAAGTATACGCTACAAGTATTGTAAGATATAACCAACTTGGTTCATAAGATTCCAATATCAATAATAAAAATGGTATATAAAATATTATAAAAAATCTTTCCCGTTTGTTATGCCATACTAGCATTAAATCTCTCCTAATAATCCCTAACATACTCTTTCCCCCTTACACTATAAACCATAATATCTTCTAAACTTGCCTTTTCTATAAGTACCTTATTTCCAAAGGTGCTTTTTATATTATTTAAATTATCAGTCAATCCTTCAAATCCAACCTTGGTCTCCCTTAAGCCTATGAATTGCTTTCTTGTATTTTCATCTAGAAGATCAGTACCTCCTTTAACTATGGCATAGCTTTCTAATATTTCATCCTTAGACTTTGAAAATACCACTTTTCCCTCATTGATGAATGTTATATAATCCGCTATCTTCTCCAAGTCTGTAGTTATATGAGTGGAAAAAAATATACTCTTAGTATCATCCTGGATAATATTGTATAAAATATCCAATATCTCCCTTCTAAATACTGGATCCAATCCCGATGTAGGTTCATCCATGATTATAAGGTCAGCATGATGAGAAAGTGCAATAGCCAACGAAAACTTCATCTTCATACCTTTAGATAAAGTTTTAATCTTTACCCTAGGATTTAAATCAAACTCTTTAATATAATAATTAAATTGATTATTATCCCATCTTGAATAAAAGGGTGCTACTATGCTCTTCATTTGATTGATGGTCAAATCCTCATAATAGTAATTCTCATCATATACAAATCCTATTCTATCCTTTATTTCCTTTTCATATTTAACATGATCTTTGCCAAATATCTTAATCTCTCCACCATCCTTTTTAAGTAGATTCATTATCAACTTTATTGTGGTACTTTTTCCTGCACCATTAGGTCCTATAAACCCCATTATATATCCAGGCTCCAATTTGAAACTAATGTCATCTATAGTGAAGTTTTTAAATTCTTTTCTCAAATCCTTAACTTCCAAAATATAATCCATTGCTATACCTCCTCAAATAATATTTTCAACATTTCTTCTATTTCTTCATAGCTTAAACCAAGTAATTTACTTTCTTCTACTACTTCAACTAATTTTTCTTCTATGATTTTTAGCTTTTTCTCCTTCATTAATTCCTTATTTTGAGCTGCAACAAAAGAACCTTTTCCTTGTACTGTCTCAATAAACCCCTCTTTTTCCAATTCATCATAAGCCCTTTTAGTAGTTATAACAGATATTTGAAGATCCCTAGCTAAGCCCCTGATTGAAGGCAATAAATCTCCTTCTTTCAATTCTCCCTTTAAAATCATGCCTTTTATCTGTTTGGATATCTGTTCATATATAGGTTCATCTGAAGAATTAGAAATGATAATCTTCATAACCATCCTCCTAGCAAAAGTATATAGTGTTAATTGTGTCTATACTGTTTATATTGTTTATATACAGTATAGGCCTATTTTTAAAACTTGTCAATAGTTTAAATGAAAATTTAATATAAATACAGTTTGTTAACTTGTTTTATTTTATGGTTGACATTATCCCTATAATTGATTAAAATCTTATTGTCAACCTAATATCTTTATTAGTTTACATATAGGAGGGATTATATGAAAATATCTACAAAAGAAATGGTATTAGCATCTTTATTTACTGCTTTAACAGCAATAGGGGCTTTTTTGAGTATACCTGTAGGTAGTGTCCCTATCACATTACAGAGCTTGTTTGTTATATTGTCTGGACTTTTACTTGGACCTAAATTAGGAGCTCTATCTCAATTAGTTTATGTATTACTAGGTCTTTTAGGAGTTAGAATATTTGCAGGATTTTCTGGAGGTCCTCAAAGTGTTTTTTCACCAAGCTTTGGATTTTTAATTGGATTCATATTTGCAGCTTTTATCGTTGGATTAATTACTCACAGTAATGATAGTATAAGCTTTACAAGAATATTTGTAGCTTCCCTTGTAGGAACATTTGTCATATATTTATTTGGTGTCCCTTATATGTATATGATAATTAATCATGTAATGGGAAAATCCATCTCTTTTGCTACAGCCTTAGAAACTGGGTGCATTATATTTTTACCTGGAGATACATTAAAAGCTATAGTCTCCTCTTTGATAGCATCAAAAGTTCTTCAAAGAATTAAATTAGTCAATGAATAGGCAATAACCTTTCTCTTTTGATATAATACTTAATGAGAGGAGGGGTATTATGATTGCTATAACTGGAGAAGAGATGAAATCTATAGATAAGTATTGTATAGAAAAATTAGGCATACCTGGAATTGTATTAATGGAAAATGCTGCATTAAAAGTAATTAAAAATATAGACTTAAATAAATTTAATCACTTTACAATTCTTTGTGGTGTCGGTAATAATGGAGGAGATGGACTAGCAGTAGCAAGACATCTGATAGTTGAAGATAAAAAAGTAGATATATTTATACTTGGAAATGTAGATAAGGGTAGTCACGATTTTATGATAAATTATAATATACTTAAAAATATGAATATTCCTTTAAAATATATAAATAACAAAAAAGATTTAAAAACTTTAGAGGAATCCTTATCAAAATCAGATATGGTAATCGATTCAGTATTTGGAACAGGTTTAACTAGAGAAGTGGAGGGAATATACAAAGATGCATTTTCCCTAGTAAATCAAATGGGTAAATATATATTATCAATAGATATACCTTCTGGCATGGATTCTGATACAGGGAAAATACTAGGCATAGCTATTAAGCCTAACAAAACTGTAACCTTTCAACTTATGAAAAAAGGACTTGTTAATAACGAGAATTTGACTGGCGATGTAATTGTAGAAACCATAGGAATGCCTAAAATAGCCATAGATAAAGCACTTTTAAAAAACAAATAAACCATTAGAATTAATTCTAATGGTTTATTCTACTATACCTATTATTTTTAAAGATGGGTTTGTAGATAGATCTATATATTCACCATGTATATTTATAATAGGAAAAGTTAAATCCTTAGGTGGAATAAACTCTATTTTCCCAACCCTGCCATCATTCAATATGACTTTAGAATTTACATATAATTGAGAAATATTCTTCAAAAATATATTCAATATAGGTCTGCTAAATTTATTTATTCCCATATTGTAAAATTCCTCTATAGCATCAAAAGGAGTACTTTTTTTCTTATAAGCCCTTTCTGAAGTTAACGCATCATATACATCAGTTATTGCAAGTATCTTTGCATACAAATTGATTTTCCTTCCCTTTATTCCATAAGGATAGCCTGATCCATCTTCCCTTTCATGATGACAAAGAATAGCCTCTCTAACCTCTTCCGTCAAAAATGACATCCCTTTAGATAGTACATAACCATCTATTGTATGTTTCTTAACTATGCTAAATTCTTCTTTCGTCAACTTACCCTTTTTATTTAGTATATCCTTAGGGACTTTGGCCTTGCCTATATCATGGAGTAAAGCAGCTTGACATAGTTCCCTAAGTCTTCCATCATCTAAGCCCAATAATCTCCCTATGTATACTGAATATATAGCCACATTGACACTATGATTATAGGTATATTCGTCAGTATCCTTAATCCTTCCCGTATGTCCTATCATCTTACTATTTTTATTTATTTCAATAGATAATATTTTAGACATTTCACCTAAATCATCTGGTGCTACACCTTTTCCAGCTGCTAATCTTCTAGCTATCTTTTGCATTGCCAGTATATTTTCCTTATATATTAAAGGAAAATTATTATTTTTTGAGAGACGGCTTTCTTCTTTAGATGGATATACATATATCTCTTTTATATTTAATCTAGACAAAAGTTCTACGGAATATTTATTCATTATAGCATTCTTAGCTATCAATATATTTCCTTTATTATCAAATATATCCTCAATCAATATTTCATCTAGTGCATTTTCTGTTACACAAATAGATTTATTTTCCAACAGCGTTCACCACTACTCTCGTTTTTTGAACTTTCAAATGCTACCTGGTATATTCTATCACATTTTAGTGGATATTTTAGTTTTATAATGAATTTTAGTAATAATTACCTATCATATATATTCTCTTAGACCTCGTATAGAAACCTCACCAGAAAAAATATGCTCCCTTGTACCATCTTTATATTCTATTATTAATCCTCCTTGTTCATCTATATCCAAAGCCCTCCCTATTTTTTCATCATTTCCCCTTAATATACGTATTTCTTTGCCAATTAAAAGGGATTTTCCCCTTGATATATCAATAGTAGCTGATATATCTCCCCTTTGTTTAAAAGGAAGATATAAATTCTCAAAATGGTTTAATACACTAGCCAATAATCTTTTTCTATCTAAATCTCTACCAGTAATTTCCTTTAATGATGTGGCCTTATCTACCAGTTCTTGACTAAAATCCTCTTTTAATAAATTTACATTTATACCTATTCCCATAATTACATAGTTAATTATATTCAGCTCACAGCTCATCTCCGTAAGAATACCACATACCTTTTTACCTTGTATAACAATATCATTAGGCCATTTAATATAAGATATTATGCCCATTTCTTCTAAAGCTTTATTTACAGCAGCTGCCCCTATTAAAGTTAACTTTGCTACTTCTGAAGGTAGCATATTAGGCTTTAATATTATACTCATCCATATGCCTTTCCCCTTTGGTGAGACCCAGTTTCTCCCCAAACGTCCTTTGCCCTTGATCTGCTCCTCTGCTACTACTACTGTACCTTCCTCCTCATCCATGGCCATCTCTTTGGCTTTAGTATTAGTTGAATCCAAACTATCAAAATAATATATATTCCTTCCTATAAAATTTGTAGTTAAATATTCTTCTATTTCCTCTAAAATCAATATATCTGGAGAAGATACAAGCTTATAGCCATTTTTAGGCATAGATTCAATTTCATACCCTTCTTCCCTTAGAATATTTATATGTTTCCATACTGCAGTACGACTTATCCCCAGTTCTTGGCTAATCCTCTCTCCTGAGATAAATTCATCCCTGTGTTTTTTTAACATCAATAATATATTCCTTCTCATGTAGGCACCACCTTTAGTATTACATTCTTTGATATAATCATAACATAATAGCCTCGCCCATAGTTAATGGGACAGAAAAACTTTCTGTCCCATCTCTAATTCCTTATTATATATCTACAATATCCACCTTTCAACAATCCCAGATAAGAATACTATTATAATAGCTATTGGAGATACTATCTTAAACATAAAGGTTAGCACCTTCAAATATCCAATTTGTAGACTTCCATCATTGGTCAATTGATTTTCAACAATCTTCTTATCTAATACCCAACCAACAAATATTGAACTTATAAGTGCAGAAATAGGCAAAAAGAAATCGGCAGTTAAATTATCTAAAAAATCAAAGAAATTATATCCGCGTATAGTATAATCAGCTAAAGGTCCATTAGATAAAGAAGCCAATATTCCTACTAATGTAATTAATATAGTTGTTATAATAGTTGCTTTTACCCTTTCCATATTAAATTTCTCTATCACATAAGCTACTACTGCTTCCAATAAAGATATAGTAGAAGTTAAAGCTGCCAAGGCCAATAGAGCAAAGAACATGATAGCAAATAGATATCCCCCAGGCATTTGAGCAAAAACATTAGGTAAAGTTATAAAGACTAATCCTGCTCCACTACCAGGCTCTATGCCAAAAGCAAATACTGCCGGGAATATAGCAATTCCAGCTAATAGAGCTATTAATGTATCTGCAATACTTATTTTTAACGAAGTAGGTCCTAATTTTTCCTCTTTTGGGATATAAGAGCCGTAGGTTACCATAATTCCCATACCTAAACTTAAAGAAAAGAAAGCATGGCCTAAAGCTGCTAAAACTCCTTCTCTTGTTAATTTGCTAAAATCTGGTTTAAATAAGAATTCTAAACCTTTTTTCCCTCCTGGAAGAGTAACAGATCTAATATCCAATATTATAATCAATATTAATAATAGGGGTATTAATATTTTAGAATATTTTTCAATTCCTTTTTCCACACCAGCTGCTACTATGTATGCAGTAATAGCCATAGAAATTATTTGCCTAATAATTGGTCTAATAGGATTAGAAATAAAGCTAACGAAATAATCTCCCACCTCTCCAGCACTAAGTCCTACAAATTTGTTGCCAATAGCGCTAAAAATATATTCTAACGCCCAACCAGCTACCACACCATAAAATGAAAGAATTAAAAAAGCTGCTCCTACACCAAGAATACCACTTATATACCATTTCCCTTTAGGAGCTAAAGTTTTATAAGAACCTATAGCATCTTTTCCTCCTTCTCTGCCTATGATAAATTCAGCAATCATGACGGGAATTCCTATAATTGCAACACAGATTAAGTAAACAACTAAAAATGCTCCTCCTCCATACACCCCAGTAATATAGGGAAATCTCCATATATTACCCAATCCTACTGCAGAACCTATGGCTGCAGCCAATAAGCCAAAACTACTAGCAAAGCCTTCTCTTTTGTCTTTGCCTTGATTTCTAGCTCTATCATCCATATATATTCCCCCTTATGTTTTATTTTTTTATTATTAAGAATATAACCTTTTTCTGGGATAATGTCAAGCAATTTTCCGAATTGTCCTAATATTCATGAATTTTTATATAGTTTTGTTGCCTTTTCCCATATTCAAGCCTACATAATAAGTAAAAATGAATTAGAACCCACAGTATGGAATAGCATATACAATGGGTTCCAAATCACTTTTAGACCCTTCAAAATCTTTCCAAAATGAAAGAAAAAGGTAAAATTTAAAAGTTAGATTATTTATTTGGTATTTATACTAAATGCATTGTTTTTTAATACTTTTCTGGCACATATTTTAATTCTTCAATGTATTTTGTGCCGAAGAAATCCTTAGTAAGTTTAATGACTACACCGCTTAATCCTAAAATTCCTATTAAATTTGGAATAGCCATTAAACCATTTAATGTATCTGCAATATCCCAAAGAACTTCAAGACCTCCTACTGCACCTATCACGATAAAGGGTATAAAAATTATTCTATACGGGTTAATAACTTTAGGCCCAAATATAAACTCAGCTGAACGTTCTCCATAATAAGACCAGCTTAACAATGTAGAAAAAGCAAATAACAGTATTCCTATGGAAACTATATATCCACCAATTACTGGAATAGATGTCTCAAAAGCCATTGTAGTAAGAGCTGCCCCAGTTTCTCCAGAGTTCCAAACCCCTGTTACTAAAATTGATAATGCAGTTATACTACATATAACCAAAGTATCCATAAAAACTTCAAAAACTCCCCATAATCCTTGACGTACAGGATGATCTGTAGTTGCTGCCGCGTGGGCTATTGGTGCACTACCAAGACCTGCTTCATTTGAAAATACTCCACGAGCTATACCCATTTTTACAGCTAATCCCATAGTAGACCCTATAAATCCTCCCGCTGCTGCAGAACCCGAAAAAGCACTTCTAAATATCAATCCAAAAGCAGCTGGAATTTTTGAAATATTCATAATTAAAATAATCAAACCACCTAAAATATAAAAAGCTGCCATAAAGGGAACTAATTTTTCAGTTACCGTGGCAATCCTTTTCAAACCACCAAACATAACAAGAGCAACTAGTATTGCCAATACAATCCCTGTGACTAGCTTGGGAACCCCGAAGGTCACTTCAAGGGAAGCTGCCACTGAATTGGACTGAACCATATTTCCTATGCCAAAAGCAGCTATAGCAGCAAATATTGCAAAAATATAAGCTAACCATTTAGCATTAAGACCATTGGCAATATAATACATAGGTCCACCAACAAATCTACCATCTTCTGTTTTCTCCCTATACTCTATACTGAGGACAACTTCAGCAAATTTGGTAGCCATTCCAAATAAAGCAGAAAGCCACATCCAGAATATAGCTCCAGGTCCTCCAATAGCTATGGCTGTTGCAACTCCAGCAATATTTCCCGTGCCTACTGTAGCAGCCAAAGCAGTTGACACAGCCTGAAAAGCAGTAATTTCTCCTTCCCCAGTAGTATCCTTCTCAAATATTTTGAACAATGTATTTTTTAAGATATAACCAAGTTTTGTAATTGGCATGAAATTAGTTCTAATAGTTAAATAAACTCCTGTTCCCACTAGTAAAACCAGCATTACTGGGCCCCAAATAAAATTATTAATCACTTCATTTAGCCTAATAAAAAAGTCCATACATATACCCCCTCATTTTTTTAGTAGAAGTATATAATATAGACTTCAATAAACTTCAAAAAACATCAATATTATTCTGAATATTTTTAATTGTCTAAATATTCACAAATATTTGTTAAACTAATCTCCTAATACAAAATTCCCAAACAACTCTTTTACTAAAATTCTCATTTCCACTTCATCATATATAAAGTAAGATGTATCTCCTATATACTTTCCTTTACCAGGTAATGTAGCTATTTTCATTTTTTCTAAATCTATCTTTCTCGCTGACATAGCCCCTTTCATAATTGCCTCAAAGGGTACATTGGTATCTACGTAATCATAATAGGTCTTGACCATCTTAGGTAAAGTTAATAGATTTTTAGGTTTTAATATCTGTTTCATAAACTCCTTCATAAATACTTGCTGGGCTTTAACTCGTCCTAAATCTCCATCCTTATAGGATCTAAATCTTAAATACATTAAAGCCTCATCCCCATTTAATGTTTGTAACCCTGGATCTAAATTAATATATGGATCAGGGTGACGCATTTTTACAGGCACATCTATTTCCACTCCTCCAATTGCATCTACTATACTCTTTACAGCTAAATAATCTACTGTTATATAATATTTTAAATCCACACCCAACAGATCTTTTACCGTTTTTATAGATAAATAAGGTCCTCCATAGGAATGGGCATGGGTTATTTTTTCTGGATTTTTTCTTCCCCTTATTTGAACTCTAGTATCTCTGGGAATAGACAATAGAGTTATCTCCCCAGTTTTAAAATTATATTTACCCAATATCATAGTATCCGTACGCAACCCAGTTGGTTCATGTCTATTTTCACCTTTTATCTTCTTTTCTTTTACAGCTTTTATACCTCCTACACCATCATTATCATCTATACCCATGAGTAAAACTAAAATCTCATCTTCATCGCCAAATGTATCTTTCATTTCATCTTCATCTAAAGAAATAGCAGATTCCTTATTAGATAAATGTTTCCCTGCCATAGCAAATAAAACAGAAAAACACACTAATGATATAAAAAAAGTAGTCCAAAATTTCCTTTTCATAGTTATAACCTCCAATGTGTACAGCTTATATTTTAAATAATACTAGATATGGAGGTGTTTTGCAATGAAAATAAGATTACAATTTGGATACATAGGGGTTCCCTTCTATATAAAATCTATAAGGAAAATCCTTTGCCTCTTCTGCATAATCTATACCAATCCTAGTGGTTTCAATAATATTAAAATCCTCTTCTAAACCTGATTCTACATACAATCTATTTCTACATAAATTCTCTTTATCTAAAGTTTTATCTATATTAAAAGCCATAGAAAGTTTTCCTGGCCCATTGGTCAAATTCCTATTTTGGTACTTAGTCAATTGATGGTAGGACTTTCCAAATCGATTTATGGACATCTCATCTATTCCCTCTAAAGGTTCTACTCCCCGTATGAGAACTGCCTCAGGAGAACCTTCCTCTTCTGTTACAATATTAAGGCAATAGTACATGCCGTATATTAGATAAACATAAGCTCTTCCAGGATCTCCATACATAGTTTCTACTCTATTAGTCTTCTTCCCACCATAGGAGTGAGCTGCCTTATCCCTAAGTCCTAGATAACCTTCCGTTTCTACAATTTTCCCTTTTAATAATTTCCCATCTATATTGTGTACTAAAATTTTCCCTAAAAGCTCTTTTGCCACTATTAATGTATTTCTATTATAAAAACTTCTATCCAATTTCATATTATATTCCCACCTTTTACTGAAATATTATATTGTTGATATATATTTTATCTAAAAAAACAAAAAAGGCAATTAATTGCCTTTTTTGTTTTTTTATTATTCTCAATTTTTATTACAAATATTATCTTCTACCATATCTAATAGTATATCCCTTCTTAGCTCAGAGGCCTTTTCTTTCCCTACTAAATTTTCTACTAATTTTATAGCAAAATATACCGCTACAGCTGGTCCTCTAGCCGTTATAATATTTCCATCTTGTACTACCAAATCTTCCTTGTATGAACTTTCCTTTAGGTCATCTTCAAAGCCTGGATAGGATGTGACCTTTTTACCTTTGAGAATCCCTGCCCTTTCCAATACTATTGGTCCAGCACATATAGCAGCTATTATCTTTTCTTCTTGATTAAACTCCTTTACTAATTTGATAACCCTATCATCATCCCTTAAATTGGTAGCCCCTGGTATGCCTCCTGGAATAACTAATCCATCATAATTTTTGATATCATCTATTTCGTCTATTTTTTTATCTGCTTCTATAGTTATCCTATGAGCTCCTTGTACCTTTTTTTCTTCTATAGAGCAAGTATCTACTATAATGTCCATTCTCCTCAAATAGTCCACTGTGGTAAGAGCCTCTACCTCTTCAAAACCTTCAGCCAACAACAATAAAACCTTTTTCATTCTTCTACCCTCCTAAAAAAATATTCATATATATTATATCAATAATAGGGAAATTTACCAAAAATAAAAATATGGCATAGTTCCTTTTGAATTGAAGGGGTTAGAACTATGCCAATGGTGGGCTTATTTGTGTTCTTCTAATGTGGCAATAGCCTCATTATGAAGGGTTGTTATTTTAGAGAGTACCTTTTCATCTATTTTAAATTGGTTCTCCTCTATTATATCTATATATTTACTAACTATGCTAGATGTTACAGTGTTTTTATTTTTTGCCGTCTTCTTATAACTCGACAATACTTCTTCTTTTATTTCATTGGTTTCATAATCATATATAGGGGTATTATCTGAACCTTCTAGATAAAACCTTAAATAGGTTCCATAAAGCCTTAATAATTCTTCATATTTTATACCTTCAGGATATTTTTTTATATATTCTTCAACTATTATAAGTCTTCCTGCTAATTCATCAAAAGGTATTATCAAAGCTGAATCAATTATTGTAGGTTTATTTGATTCCATTGCTTTTATATGGATATAGTCCTTTAATTCATTAGATATATATTTGTCATAAACTTTCAAGGCTTCATAATCTATAATTGGATAAAAGGCTCCTTCTAAATTAATCAACTTATATTTTCCTTGTATCAGCTTATCTATTAACTCCTTTAGGTCCCCATTTTTTATTTCTTCTATTTTACTCTCATCAAAAAATAAATATGAATGTATCTCCCCTTCCTGTTGTTTTGCTAATTGATGAATTCCAGATAAATTCAACAATTCTGCTTGGAAATCCTCAATAAACAACTGATCCGTGTACTCTTCTATATATAATTCTTGTACCAATTCTAATTTTTCAATCATCTCTACCCTTTCTTCTGGGGAAACCTTTTCTATATTCTCTTCTATATATTTTATAAGATCTATAGGCTCATTATGGTTTTCTACCATATTCCTAAAATCCTTCATTATGTTTACATTTAGATTATCCTCTTTATCTTCCGCTATAGCTGCTTCCTCTTCTACATTATCTACTACCTTTTCATCATTCCCTTGCATATTATTAGAGCTACAACCTGAAAAGAACAATATCAATACTATGATCATAGTAATTGATAAAATGATAGTTTTGTTTCTCATATCCTTACCTCATTTCACTATTATTATCTTAATCCTTATCTCTTATATATTATATCTTAAAAACACAATTCCTGACAGTATTTTGCTATGATTATTATTATGTATAATAATATATCAATTTATAAGCTAAAAGTCGTTACAAATGAGTTACAATAAATGTTATAATTTAATTATAAGTATAAAGGAGGTGTTAATATGGACAATAGGGAATATATAGATTTAATAGTAAATAAACAAAAGGCCTTTTTTAATTTAAATTCTACCAAGGATATATACTTTAGGATAGAACAGCTAGATAAATTAAAAAATATTATATTAGAATATGAAGATCTAATAATAGACAGTCTATATAAAGACCTAGGGAAATCTCCATTTGAAAGCTATTCTACCGAAATTGGTATGGTTTTATCTGAAATATCCCATGCCCAAAAGAATATCAAAAATTGGTCTAAAGTAAAGAAGGTAAAGACTCCTTTAACTAATTTTAAAGCTAAATCCTATATATATCCAGAACCTTATGGAAATGTACTTATCATTTCTCCTTGGAACTACCCTCTACAACTTACCTTAGCTCCTCTCCTTGGTGCTATAGCTGCAGGAAATACTGCTCTAATTAAACCTTCCAGTTCCTCCCTTCATACTAGTAATACAATAGAAAAAATGATAAATGAAAATTTTCCTGAAGAATTTATTCATGTAATTAATATGGATTCAAAATCTGCTGATTATTTATTAGATAAAAAATTCGATTATATATTCTATACAGGGAGTGTTTCTGTAGGGAAATTGATAATGGAAAAGGCCTCTAAACACCTAACTCCTATTACATTAGAATTAGGAGGTAAAAGCCCTTGTATAGTGGATAAAGAAGGGAATATTGATATATTCGCTAAAAGAATTGTATGGGGAAAATTTTTAAATGCTGGACAAACCTGTGTAGCTCCAGATTATGTATATGTTCATAAAGATATAAAGGATAAACTAATCGAAAATATTGTAAAATATATCGAATATTTTTATGGGAAAAACATAAAGTATAATGATGAATACCCAAGAATTATAAATAAAAAACAATTTAATAGATTAATCTCTTTAATAGATGAAAACAAACTAATCTATGGAGGAGATTCAGATTTAGAAAGTCTTTATATCTCTCCTACTATCATGGATAATATAACATGGGATGATCCAGTTATGGAAGATGAAATATTTGGCCCTATACTACCCCTATTAGAATATGAGTCCATAGTACAAGTCATAGAAGAGATAAAGAAAAGACCCCGCCCCTTAGCTCTATATGTATTTTCCACTAATCCCAAAGTAGTTACTAAAGTTATAAATAGTCTATCCTTTGGTGGTGGATGTATTAATGATACTGTGATGCATTTAGCCAATCCTCACATGCCCTTTGGTGGAATTGGAAATAGTGGCATGGGTGCCTATCATGGGGAATATAGTTTTCACACCTTTACCCATTATAAAAGTATATTGGACAAAAGCCTTAGTCCAGATGTAGATACTCGATATCCACCTTACAAAGGTAAACTAAAATGGGTCAAAAAATTCATGAAATAAAAATTATCACCCTAGGGTAAATAATAAAACCCTTAGGGTGATAATTTTTATTTTATCTTTTACCATTATAAGCTTTTTTTAAGGTTCTTTTTTGCCTTTTCTTTTCTTCTTTTTCCTTTACATTATCGTGAGCTGTGGATAGCATCAATTTTATCCTATTCAATTGATTTACTTCACTAGCCCCTGGATCATAGTCAATAGCCACTATATTAGCTTGTGGATATTCATCCCTAACAGCTTTTATAACCCCTTTACCTGTTATATGATTTGGAAGACAACCAAAAGGCTGTACACATATTATATTCTCAGCACCACTGTGGATCAATTCCAACATTTCAGCGGTAAGAAGCCAGCCTTCTCCATATTGATTACCTATTGATACTAGTCTTTCTGCTTCTTCTACCAATTCATATACAGTCATAGGCTCGTGAAATCTTTTACTATTTCTCAAAGCTTTTCTTAAAGGTTTCCTATAATACT
>JAAYFV010000055.1 GCA_012728075.1 Tissierellia bacterium | reverse complement strand
AGTTCTATATCTTTTTCACTTATATGATTTGTAGATTCTATATGCTCCTTTGGCACTACCAAAAAATGAACTGGTGCTTGAGGATTTGAATCTTTGAAGGCGATAATTTTATCATCTTCATATATGATATCGCTAGATATTTCTCTGTCTACAATCTTACAAAATATACAATCTGTCACCTTCTCACCTCCCCCATTTTTATCCATCTGTATAAATTTAGACCACAGTTCTATATATATTATATTCTATACAAATCTTAAAATTCCTCTATTTTTCCTATTAAAATATCCCCTTCTATATCAATTATTTTTACAGGCAATATTTTCCCTCTAATAGAATCCTCTCCTTTAGCCTTAACCCTTATATAATTAGTGGTATATCCTTCCATAAAGCCCATATCATCTTTGCTATTTTCCTCAAACAGTACCTCTAAACTATTGCCTAAAAATTTTTTATTGAAATCCTTCATAAGTTTATTTCCTAGTGCTATAAGCTTATCTGAACGATAATTTTTTATATCTCCATGAATTTGGTTTTTAAATCTACTTGCCGGAGTACCTTTTCTAGGGGAATATTTGAAAACATGAATTCTTGAAAACCCTATTTCTTCTACAAAATCACAAGTCTGTTGGAATTCCATATCCGTTTCTCCAGGAAAACCTACTATTATATCTGTAGTTATTCCCACATTAGGCATATAACCTCTTATTAATTTTACTATTTCCCTATATTGTTGAGTTGTATACTTTCTATTCATCCTTTTTAGAACAGTATCTGAACCACTTTGTAATGATAAATGGAAATGGTCACAAAGCTTATTTGTATTTAAAGCTCTTTCCATAAATAGGCTATCTATTAAAGTTGGTTCTATAGAACTTAAACGTATTCTTTCTATACCATCTACTTTTGCCACTTCTTCTATTACATCTAGTAAAGTAAGAGGCCCTAAATCCTTCCCATAGGAAGCCACATGTATCCCCGTCAATATAATTTCTTTAAAACCAGCTTCTGATAATCTTTTGGTTTCTTCTATTATATCCTTTAAATTCCTACTCCTTATGGGTCCTCGAGCATAAGGA
Source organism: Tissierellia bacterium (assembly GCA_012728075.1). Lineage (GTDB taxonomy): Bacteria > Bacillota > Clostridia > Tissierellales > Tepidimicrobiaceae > Keratinibaculum. The sequence continues at coordinate 20,961 of JAAYFV010000055.1, read as the reverse complement.
ATAATACAATAACTACAAAATTGATTACATCCTTCTTGAATCTTTATATAAGCTCGAGTCTTAGATTTTACATTTATTATATCTAAATTTTCAAAATCCTTGTATCCTTTTATATCCTTTACTATATTTATCTTCTCATTGTTTGTAATGGCTTTTTCACATAAATCTACTATTTTATCCCTATGAGTTGTTCCTATAACCACATCTACTCCTTCTATTTTTCCTACCTCATCTGGAGCCACTTGAGAATAGCAACCTACTACAGCAATGATTGAATTCTTGTTGGATCTTTTAGCTCTTCGTATAAATTGTCTAGATTTCCTATCCCCTAAATTGGTTACTGTACATGTATTTATTACATATATATCTGCAACCTCATCACTTTCCACTATTTGATAGCCCTTTTTTTCAAATAATTCTTCCATAGCTTCTGTTTCATATTGATTTACTTTACAGCCTAAAGTATAAAAAGCTACTTTTCCCATCTTATCACTCCTATATCCCCAAGCTCGTACAATATAATAGTTGATACTACTAAGCCTGCAGTTTCAGTTCTTAGAATCCTTGGCCCTAAGGTTACACTTTGTCCACCAATAGATTTCAAAAGTTGTATCTCTTTTTCTTCAAATCCGCCTTCTGGCCCTATTATTATATTGATTTTATTGCCTTCTATATTACCTAATATACTTTTCAAACAACCTTTTTTCTCCATTTCATAGGGTACTAATATGTTCTTTTCATCCTTTAGATTGTTCAACATCTGTTTAAAGTCCATTATATCTAGGACATCCGGTATACAATCTCTTTTGCTCTGCTTTGCTGCTTCCTCTGCTATCATCCTCCACCTATTTAGCTTGGATTGCTCCTTTTTTTTATCTTTTATTTTTACAATGGTCCTATTGGTGATTATAGGATAAATTTCCTTAACTCCAATTTCCGTGTTTTTTTGAATTATATAGTCCATTTTATCCCCTTTAGCTATGGCTTGATATAATGCAATATGAATAGGAGGCTCATTTTTCCCTTGAAAACTTTCTACTATTTTTGTAACTATCTTGTTATCATATATTTCTATTATATTACATCTATAAATTCCATTGCTAGAGGATATTTCTATTGTATCCCCAACTTTCAATCTTAAAACATCTTTAATATGTTTTGTATCTTGCCCAAGGATTTCTATTATTTCTTCATATATTTGTTCTTCTCCAACAAAAAACCTGTGCATATTTATTCCCCTTTTACTCTTGTAGCCACTATAGTAGCCCAATCCCCTATAACTTTTATTTCTATTATTTGATAATCATTGTTTTCTAGTGCCTGAGTCACCATGTCTATCTTTTCAGTTATTATTCCCGATGCAATAAATATCCCCGATTCCTTTATATGATTATGAAGGAATTCTATAAGCTCTACAATCACTTCTGCTATAATATTGGATACTATAATATCAGCTTTTCCTTCTACTGCATCCAACAAATTCCCTGCTTTTATCTCTACTATATGATCTACTCCATTGAGTTTTACATTTTCTTTAGATACCTTAACACTTAATTCATCTAAATCTACTCCTATTACATGTTTAGCACCTAACTTTGCTGAAGCAATACTCAATATTCCACTACCCGTTCCTATATCATATACTACATGACCTTCTTTTACATATTTTTCTAATGTTTCTATACACATAATTGTCGTTTCATGAGTTCCTGTTCCAAAGGCCATACCAGGATCTAGTTCAATTATTAATTCTTCATCTTCTTTTTGATATTTTTCCCAGGTAGGTTTGATAATTATCCTTTCTCCAATTTTAGTTGGTTTATAGTACTTCTTCCAGCTTTCTGCCCAATCTTTTTCATATACCTCCGTTATGGTAACCTGACCTAAAGGCTTATCAAATTGGCTATGAATATTCCTTTCAATATTATCTCTAATGAGCTCTATCTTATCTATTAAATCTTCGCTTTCTGGAAAATAAGCTTTTATTATTACCTCTTCATAATCCTGCCTAATAAGACTAGGATCTATAAAATCCCAATCTTCTTCTGATTGTTGAAAGGCTAATATATCCTTAGGATCTTCTATGGCTAATCCTGTTACACCTAAGTCATACATTATATTTGCCACCATTTCTTCTGCTTCAGTAGTAGTTTTAACTTGAACCTCAATCCATTTCATGACCTTCACATCCTTTTTATGAATCTCAAAATATTATACCCTAAATAGCTTAGAATTACCACAGCTTAAAAAAACAATCACTCCCATTTGAGTGATTGATTAATTACCAAAAGCATCTTTCATCTTACCAAAGAACCCTTTTTTTTCTTCTTTATGGTATCCTCCACTTTCTTTAGCAAATTCTTTAAGTAATTCTTTTTGCCTCTCGTTCAACTTTTTAGGTACCTGAATTTCTACAGTAAAATATAAGTCACCTTTCCCTATCCCCCTCACATTAGGAATTCCCTTGTTCTTTAATCTAAATTGAGTTCCTGTTTGGGTTCCTTCAGGTATGATATGTTTTATCACTCCATCTAAGGTAGGGACTTCTATTTCTGCACCTAAAGCTGCATCAGTAAAAGATATGGGCACCGTAACGTATATATCATTGCCATCTCTTTGGAAAAATTCATGCTCCCTTACATTTATATAAATAAATAGATCTCCTGGTGGACCTCCTCTTTCACCCATTTCTCCTTCCCCACGAATGGATATAATAGAGCCAGTATCTACACCTGCAGGAACTTTTACTTTTATTTTTTTATTTTTTATTTCCTTGCCAGTTCCTGAACATACAGTACATTTTTCTTTGATTATTTCTCCTGTACCATTACATTGATCACAAGTTGCCACTCTAACAAATTGCCCAAAAGGACTTCGTTGAGCATATCTTACTTCTCCTGTTCCATGACATTTACTACAAGTTTCTTTGCTACTTCCTGGCTTAACACCTGTACCATCACATGTTTCGCATTGTTCCGTCTTCCTTATCTGGATTTCCTTCTCTACCCCAAATACCGCTTCCATAAATTCTAAATCTAAATTATATCTCAAATCAGCTCCTCTTACTGGACCTCTCCTTCTAGAAGAAGTTTGTGAAAAACCGCCACCAAATATATCGAATATATCATCAAATATATCTCCAAATCCACCAAAATCTTGACTATATCCTCCTTGACCATTCACTCCTGCATGGCCAAATGTATCATATCTTCTTCTTTTATCTGGATCACTTAAAACTTCGTAGGCTTCATTTATTTCTTTAAATTTTTGTTCGGCTTCTTTATCATCGGGATTCAAATCAGGATGATATTTTTTAGCCAAAGATCTAAAGGAAGATTTAATTTCATCTTGACTGGCATCTCTTGATACATTTAGTATTTCATAGTAATCTTTCAATCTATACACCTACCTTCAATTATAGCTAACATTAATTCTATCAAAATTCAAAGCTAAATCCAAGAGGGATTTAGCTTTGAATTTTTAAAATCTATTCATCATCATCTACCACTTCAAAATCAGCATCCACAACATCGTCATCATCATTACCTGAAGTGTCTGATTCAGTACCTTGGGATTCTGTTTGTTCGTACATCTTTTGAGATATAGTATAGAATTCTTGAGTTAACTCTTCAGTTTTCTTTTTAATTTCTTCTACATTATCCCCTTCTAAAGCCTTTTTAAGCTCTTCTATTTTTGATTCAACTTTAGATTTTTCCTCCTGAGAAACCTTATCTCCTATATCTTTTAGTATCTTTTCTGTTTGGTATACCATTGAATCCGCATTATTTCTTATTTCAATTTCTTCTTTTTTCTTTTTATCTTCTTCTGCAAATTTTTCTGCTTCTTTTACCTTTTGTTCAATTTCTTCCTCAGTTAAATTAGTTGATGCAGTAATAGTAATCTTTTGTTCTTTTCCAGTACCTAAATCTTTAGCTGTTACATTTACTATACCATTAGCATCTATATCAAAAGTAACTTCTATTTGTGGTACTCCCCTTGGAGCTGGTGGTATACCTGTTAATTGGAATCTACCTAGAGTAGTATTATCACGTGCCATCTCTCTTTCTCCTTGAACCACGTGAATATCTACAGAAGTTTGATTGTCAGCAGCTGTAGTAAATATTTGTGACTTTCTAGTAGGTATTGTGGTATTTCTTTCAATTAATCTAGTAGTTACACCACCTAAGGTTTCTATACCAAGGGATAGTGGAGTTACATCTAATAATAATAGATCTTTTACTTCCCCACTTAATACTCCACCTTGTATAGCAGCTCCAATAGCAACACATTCATCTGGATTAATATCCTTTTGGGGTTCTTTCCCTATTAATTTTTTTACTGCCTCCTGTACCGCTGGAATCCTTGTAGATCCTCCTACTAATATAACTTTCTCAATATCATTAGGTTTAAGTCCTGCATCTTTTAAAGCTAATCTTATTGGTTCCATTGTCTTCTCTACTAGATGAGAAGTCAATTCTTCAAACTTAGCTCTTGTAATGTCCATGTTTAGATGTAATGGACCAGAAGCTGTTGCAGTTATGAAAGGCAAGTTTATATTAGTTGACATTGTAGAAGATAATTCTTTTTTGGCCTTCTCTGCTGCCTCTTTTAACCTCTGTAAAGACATATTATCCTCTCTTAAATCTATTCCATGTTCCTTTTTAAATTCTTCAGCTACATAATCTATCAAAGCTTGATCAAAATCATCTCCACCTAAATGGTTATTACCGCGAGTTGCTAATACCTCAAATACTCCATCACCTATTTCCAAAATAGAAACATCAAAAGTACCTCCACCTAAATCGAATACCATAATCTTATGTTGCCCTTCATCTTTATCCATTCCATAAGCAAGGGCAGCTGCTGTTGGTTCGTTGATTATTCTCTGAACATTTAATCCTGCAATCTTTCCAGCATCTTTTGTTGCCTGCCTTTGACTGTCAGTAAAATAAGCTGGAACTGTAATTACCGCATCAGTTACAGTTTCACCTAAGTAATTTTCCGCATCAGTTTTGATTTTCTGTAAAATCATTGCTGAAATATCTTGGGGAGTATACTTTTTACCATCTATAACTTTTTCCCAATCTTTCCCCATTTCTCTTTTTATTGACATAATAGTTCTATCAGGATTGGTTATCGCTTGTCTTTTTGCCGTTTCCCCTACTAATCTCTCGCCATCTTTTGTAAAGGCAACTACGGATGGTGTCGTTCTATTACCTTCAGCATTTGGGATAATAACAGGATCTCCACCTTCAATTACAGCTACACATGAATTTGTAGTTCCTAAGTCAATACCAATTATTTTTCCCATATGAATTCCTCCTTATAATATTGTTTTATTTAGATACTTTAACCATACTTGGTCTAATGACTTTGTCATTTAACGTATACCCTTTTTGCAACACTTCTAATATAATCCCTTCTTCTTTGTCTTTCGTTTCTTCTACAAATACAGCATGATGTAAATTAGGGTCAAAAACTTCCCCTTTACATTCAATCTCACATAATCCATTATTCTTGAGAACCTCTAAAAATTGCTCATATATCATCTTTACTCCTTGATAGAAACCATCCTCTTCCTCTGCACTATCAAGAGCCCTTTCAAAATTATCTAATATAGGCAATAGCTGATTTATTAAATCCTCTATAGCATAAGAATATATATTTTCCCTTTCCTTTTTAATCCTATTCTTATAATTTGTAAAATCAGCTTGTAACCTTAAAAGACTATCAGTTAGCTCTTCAATCCTTTTATCTTTTTCCTCTAATTGGCTCTCTAAAGCTTCATCTAATTCTTCATCCTTTATTTCTTGTTCTTCTTGGTTTAGTTCTTTTTTATCCAATACTTCTTCCATTAAATCTTCCTTTGAAATTCCTTCTTTTTTTTCCATTTCATCACCCTCTAGATTCCTTATCTAATATTTATAAAGTTATACTATTACTCTATCATCTCCCTACTAACATTTCCAATATTTCTGTTAGATTAGCAGAAAATAATTTTAAAGCATTTATTACCATAGGATAATCCATTCTAGTAGGTCCTATTACACCAATTTTCCCAATTGTTACATCGCCTAATTTATAAGTGGTAGTTATTAGACTACATTCTTTTATTGGATCATATATATTTTCATTTCCTATGGTAATTTCTATTTCATTGCCATTGGTATTGCTTAATAATATATTTGCTAATAACTCTTTATCTTCAATAAAAGATATGAAGGACTTTGCTTTATCTAAATCTTTATATTCAGGAAAGTCAAATATCTTGTTGACTCCGTCAGCGTATACTTCTACACTATCAATATCATTAAAAGTTTTGTTTATTATAGGAATTATATTGTCTATAATCTTCTTATATTCATACATCTCTTTAAATATATCATTATCCATTTCCCTACCAATATCCTCTATGGTAAGCCCTTTTAGTTTATGGTTCAAAAAGTTAGATATAACTATTAGCTGATCCTCATCAATTTTTTTGTCTAGTCTAAATATGGTGTTTTTCACTATCCCTGAGTCATTTACTAATACTAATAACACTTTTAAATCATCTATAGGCAATAACTGTATATGTTTTAACTTACTCTTTTTCAATTGAGGTGATAGAGCTAATGCAGTATAACTGGTAATTGCAGACAATACCTTCGCTGAATTTTGAATCAATTCATCTATTTCACTTGCTTCACTAATCAATGCTTTTTTTATTTCCTCTTTCTTTTTTATATCCATCTTAAGCTTTCCTGTGTTCAAAAGTTGATTCACGTATAATCTATAAGCTTTATCTGAAGGCACTCTACCAGCAGATGTATGGGGTTTGTTTAAATATCCCAATTCTTCTAAATCCGACATCTCGTTTCTTATGGTTGCCGAACTAACTCCTAAATCATACTTCTTAGTTATAGTTCTAGAGCCAATAGGCTCTGCACTGACTATATAACTATTTATTATAGCATAAAGTACTTTTATCTTTCTATCATCCAACATATTATCACCTCAGTTTTTATGTTTTGGATGTTGTTAGCACTCGTTAACATTGAGTGCTAATTTAAAGTTACCACTACTTTGCCATTTTGTCAATACCCTTTTTAAATATTGTTCCTTAAGGTAGTAAATCTACGTATACTAAATTAGATAAATCAAGTCCTAAAGAAGTGAACCTTATGCAATTCTCATCCATAGATATTAATCCCTTTTCTTCATGTTTTCTAAATACATCTCCATAGATTTCGTCCACTGATACATTAAATCTTTGATAAAATTTCATCTTGTCTATTCCTTCTATTAGCCTAAGCCCCATTATCAAATACTCTGCCATCTCCATATCTCTATTTATTATCTCTTCTCCAGCTATAGGTAGCTGGTGATATTTAAGACATCTATAATAATTCTCAAAGTTTACATGATTCCAAAACCTTCTATTATCTAAATTGGAATGGGCTGCTATGCCAAATCCAATATAGGGGCTTAATTGCCAGTAAACTAAATTATGTTTACATCTATACCCTCTTTTAGAAAAGTTAGATATTTCATAGTGGTCATAACCATTTTCTTTTAATAATTTCACTCCTTTGTGATACATATATCTTTCTTTATCTTCATCTGGTAAATCAATTTTCCCTTCTTCATACCTTTTTTTTAGTAAAGTACCATCTTCTAGTATAAGACTATAGTAGGATATATGCTCTACATCCAATTTTATTATATCTTTTAAGGTTGTTTCACATTGATCTATAGTTTGATTAGGTAATCCAAATATTAAATCTACATTTACATTATCAAATCCTAAGTTTCTTATAGTTTCATAATTCCTATAAAAATCTATGGAAGTATGAACTCTCCCTATATCCTTTAAAAGTTTATCATCTAAAGACTGTACCCCAATGCTAATCCTGTTTATCCCAAAACTTTTATAGGATTTTAATTTTTGTTTACTTAATGTACCAGGATTTGCCTCTATGGTTATTTCTTCCAAATTTGAAGTATTGTAATTTTTATGAATATAATCTAATATCTTTGATATATACTCTTCATCTATACAAGAAGGAGTACCTCCTCCTATGAATATGGTATTTATAGTATAGTCTTTTAATATATCCCTATATAATTCTATCTCCAATAGGAGGTAATCTATATATTCGGCTATCTTGTCCCTAGATTTAGGATAAGAAATAAAATCACAATAATAACATTTTTTAATACAAAAAGGTATATGGATATAAATCCCAATTTTTTTCATATAAGTCCTCCTATAAAATCTCTAGATAAATTTAATGCACACTTAAGTGTGCATTATTTTTCATCATATTTTAATACAGCTAAAAAGGCTTCTTGAGGAACTTCCACTGCACCTATTTGTCTCATCCGCTTTTTACCTTCTTTTTGCTTTTCCAATAATTTCTTCTTTCTTGTAATATCTCCACCATAACACTTTGCTAATACATCTTTTCTTAAAGCCTTAACTGTCTCCCTTGCAATTATTTTAGAACCAATAGCTGCTTGTATTGGTACTGCAAATTGATGACGAGGTATTTCATCTTTTAGTCTTTCAGCAATGGTCCTACCTCTCTCATAAGCTTTATCTCTATGGACTATAGTAGATAAGGCATCTACTAACTCTCCATTTATTAATATATCTAATTTAACAAGATCTGCTTGTTTATAGCCTTTTAATTCATAATCAAGAGAAGCAAAACCTTTTGTTCGGGATTTTAAAGCATCGAAAAAATCATATATAACTTCATTTAAAGGCATATCATAATGCATAACAACCCTATTTTCTTCTAAATATTCCATATTTTCAAATATACCTCGACGATTTTGACAAAGCTCCATCACCGCTCCTACATAATCTCCTGGTGTCATTATGGAAGCAGATACTATTGGTTCTTCCATATACTCAATTTCTGTTTCCTCAGGAAGATTTGTAGGATTTTGTATAGACAATATTTCCCCATCCTTTTTCTTTACCCTATATATAACACTGGGAGCTGTAGTAACTATATTTAAATCAAATTCCCTTTCTAATCTTTCCTGCACTATCTCCATATGAAGAAGTCCTAAAAAACCACATCTAAATCCAAAGCCTAATGCTACAGAGGTTTCAGGTTCGAATACTAGGCTAGCGTCATTTACCTGTAATTTTTCTAAAGCATCTCTTACCGAATTAAAATCCTCTCCTTCTGCAGGATATATACCACAATAGACCATTGGCACTACTTTTTTATACCCTGGCAAAGGAGTTTTCGTTGGATTGTTTTTATCTGTTATAGTATCCCCCACTCTTGCATCTTTTACATTTTTTATACTAGCTAATACATAGCCCACATCTCCTGCTTCCAATATATCTACTGGTACTTGTTTAGATGTGGTAATTCCAACTTCTGTGACTTCATAAGATTTATTAGATGACATCATCTTAATTTCCATGCCAGGCTTTATGCTTCCTTCAAATACCCGTATATAACAAACTACTCCTTTATAGGTATCATAATAAGAATCAAAAATTAAAGCTTTTAAAGGTGCATTTATATCCCCTTCTGGGGCAGGAATTTTTGCAACTATCTCTTCCAATACCTGATCTATATTTAAACCTTCCTTGGCAGATACCAAGGGTGCTTCTTCCGCATCTATACCAATAACATCCCTTATCTCCTTTTTCACTTCATCAGGTCTAGCATTAGGTAAATCTATCTTATTTATTATAGGTACAATCTCTAAATCCTGTTCTAAGGCCAGATACACATTAGCTAGTGTTTGAGCTTCAATTCCTTGGGTTGCATCTACTATCAATAAAGCCCCTTCACAAGCTGCCAAAGATCTAGAAACTTCATAGTTAAAATCTACATGACCAGGCGTATCGATTAAATTTAATATATATTCTTCCCCGTCTTGGGCTTTATAATTAAGTCTTACATTTTTAAGTTTTATGGTAATACCTCTTTCCCTCTCTAAGTCCATACTGTCAAGAACTTGTTCCTGCATCTCTCTTGAAGTCAACAATCCCGTCTTTTCAATCAATCGATCTGCTAGGGTGGATTTTCCATGATCGATATGGGCTATTATCGAAAAATTTCTTATATTATTCTGTTTTCTATTTCCCATGCTTTTCCTCCTTAAGAAGTTTCAATAACTCTAAAAAACTATTATATCAAAAATACCTTTAGATGTAAAACAAAAGACCAGGGAAATCAGGCCTTTTTTTAATGCTTCTTTTTTAAAATCTTTAAATCTATTATATAATTTTTACCAAATAATTCTAAGGAACCTTCACCAATATCTATATTAAAAATATTAGGATTATCTAAGTAACCTAGGTAAACTATGTTTTTATTTACTATTTTTATCCCTATATAAAGAAGCAAAAGAGTAGATAATAAAATAATGGATTTAAGTATTTTCCTATTCTTCTCTTTTTTTAACCTTTTTCTTCTTTCCATTCTAGTTTCCACAAGTTACCACCCTAATCAGTATCACTAATTTATAATACTAGTATGCTATTTTATCTTTCCAAAACGTTTATTAAAAGGAAAATATCTAAAGCTAGTTATACCTTTAATTGAATCCACAGGCACACAGCCAAAATATCTACTATCCTTGCTTGCTCCTTCTTCCCTATTGTCTCCTAATACAAATACATATCCTTCTGGAACCTCCCAGTAATTATCTTCATATACCTGAGTATAGGAACCTTCTTCTATATAGTCTTCTTCTAATAATTCTCCATTTAAATATACTTGCCCATCAATTATAGCTACAGTATCTCCTCCAATTCCAATCACTCGTTTTATATAGTCTTTATTCTCAGAATCTGGTGCTTTCAATACTACAATTTCTCCTCTATCTGGTCCTGAAAAATATAAAGGTATTTTATTTGCAAATAGCCTATCTTTTTCATGTAATGTGGGATACATAGAGTTTCCCAATACATAAGTGGTGTTAAATATAAAAGTTTTAATCAATACTGCTATTACAATAGCTAGTAATATACTCTTTATCCATTCTAAAATTTCCTTTTTGGTATCTTTATTATCTTGATTTTGATCCATACTTATCCTCCCCTTATAATAAGAAGTACATTGATATTATATCATCTTTTGTATTTAAAAAAAAGTTTTACTCCTCTTGAATATTATCTATAACTAAACTTAATACTTCTGCAACTAATTTTGCTGTTTCTATAGCTTCTTCCATCGTATTAAGATTGCTTCCCAATTCAATTAAAGCTGAATAATCCGAAAGAAATTGATTATATTTACCTTTGGGTTTTATTAAAATCCCTGTACACAAATCAGGATATATAGCATCGGATACAGCTTTAAAATACTTTGCAAAATTTAAAACCTCATCTTTGTTTGGAGAATCAGGGCCAATTACGAAATAAAAGGTAGCTACATCCTTTCCATGGACTTGTATTTTAGTCTTAGATGACAATTTGTTCATATTCTTGATAACCATTGGATCCTTGGGATCGTACCCATCCCTATGAATATCTAATAGGATTTTTAAGTTGTTATTTTCCTCTAGTTTTTTAGTTACAGTATTTAGCGACCTAGAATAGGATTTATTGTAAGAAGGTATATCATGATATGTCGTTATATGTTCTACTTTATGCCCTTTTTCTATTAGTACTTGTGCCATCTTTTCTCCAATTGTAGTTACATTATAACGCCTATCTGTAGTATGATGTTGATTAATACCTTCTACATAATAAGACTCTGTACCATGGGTATGGTATAATAGTATATAGGGTCTATCTTTATTGATTTTTAATGGTTTAACATTTATAGGCTTAGGTATGTTTTCAATGGATATATTTCCCTCGGAATCATTTATGATTATCAAATCTTCATATTCCTCCAATCTATCGATTATTATAAAGTCTTCTACTATAATTGGACTTTCACCTATATCATCATTATTGTTATCCTCATTTTCCATATCTATACTGTCCTCATCAAAGGATGTAATAAATGGAAATTGAGCCTTAAATAATCTATTTATACTATCTTTTAAGTTAAATTCTCCTATTAGTTCCTCCTTCCATTTTTTATCTAAATTCTGTTGATGCCTATGTAGATTGATAATAGAACTTGTTCTTCCAAATAGTGTAATAAAAAAGTTATCTACTTTTTCTTGGGAGGAGTATTGTTTAAATACAGGTTCCACTTTTGGGTTTGTAATTTCTTTACTTTGATTACCAATAGCATTAATAAATATTGTACCTACATTAAATACTAATAAGCATAATAATGCTAATATTATATAAGTATTTCTCATATCATCTTGTTTCATATGACCCCCCCTAAAATTATGTATTCAATACATAGATTATATTCTTTAAATATTAAAAATATGATTTTTTAGGGAGTAGTTCTATTATCTTAAGTATCTATTTACATCTTCTAAATGGATTCCATGGTGTAGTGCCATATTAAGTCCGTTAGCTATTATTATGGACAAATCGTCTATAATCAAATCTATTTCCTTAGGCGTAACTACCACATTAGGCATATAAGGTTCTAACACCTCCTTTATAAGTTGATACTTTTCTTCTTTTGAAATGTCCTCCAATAAAGAATAAAACTCTCCTCCTACAGCAGCCTTATCCTTCATAGAACTAATAATCATTTCCATAGTATCATTTATCATGGTAGCTGCATCTACTACAGTAGGTACTCCAATTGCCAACACAGGTACCCCTAGATAGTCTTTATTCAATCCTATTCTTTCATTACCTACACCGCTACCAGGACTTATTCCCGTATCGGTTATTTGAATAGTTGTGCTTACCCTTTCCATCTTTCTAGATGCTAAAGCATCTATAGCTATAATTAAATCAGGTTTAGTCTTTTCTACTATCCCTTTTATGATTTCACCAGTCTCTATGCCAGTAAGTCCCATTACTCCTGGAGACAATGCAGAAACATTTGCTACAGTTTCATCTTCATCTTTATTGTAGGCTATGAAAAATTGTCTTGTTACCATAACCCGATCTACTACTTTAGGTCCTAAAGCATCTGGAGTCACATTCCAATTGCCTAATCCAACTATTAATGTTTTTGTTTGCTTATGGTTATACCCCATCCCTTTAATTTCTTTAGCTAATAATTTAGATATATTATCTCTTAATTCTTGATCTGAGTTTTTCAATTTAGGTACTTCTATGGTTATATATAATCCCATAGGCTTTCCCATATTATTAGCCCCCATAGGATCTAATATATTTACCCGAGTTACAGTATAATCATCTCCTTCCTCTAGTTCTACTTTTACCCCTGGAACTTCTTCCTTTCTCTTTTCTTTGTATAGTTCTCTATTCTCTATAGCCAAATCTGTCCTAATCTCCATATTTATCCTCTCCTTATCATTGTTATTATTTTTCTTCATTTTAGATATTTTATGTATAATAACCCTAATTATCCTTGCAATTTATTCTTCTTCATGGTAAAATATCTGTTGTTAAGAGTAGGGGAGGTGAAAGGTTTGGCGAATATTAAATCTGCAGAAAAGAGAATTCGTACTACTAAGAAGAAAACAAGTATTAATAGAAGTAGAAAATCTGAGATTAAAACTTATATTAAAAAATTTGATGCAGCTCTAGAAGAAGGGAATGTTGATGAAGCTAGAGAGCTACTTAAAATTATAGATAAAAAACTTAAACGAGCAGCCCACAAAAATGTAATTCACAAAAATGCTGCCTCCAGAAAATTAAGTAAATTAACAAGAAAGTTAAATGAAGCTGTATAATATAAAACTTCGGCGATACCGAAGTTTTTTTGTTTCAAGCTAAATTTTATAACATAGATTAGCTATTAGTATCTCTAAAGCCATCCTATCCTCTACTAGGCTAAATTTAATATCCCTATCTGTTTTTAAACAATAGTCCATAGCGTTTTTTAACTGGGATAAGGTGAAATTATTACTCTGTTGGGAAATCTTTTTGAATTCATATTTAGATAATTTCATCTTATCATATGCATCCCCATCGGTATAACCTTTAGCCCTTAAAACCTTATAATTGAGCATATTTCTTAACTGTCTAATTACCATATGTAGTATGAATAAAACCGGTTGGTTTGACATGTACATTTCATTAAACAATATCATAGCCTTTTCCCCATCTTTTTGGCTAATACTATTTAGAAGATTAAATATATTCATATCTAATGGTTTTATCATTACCAGTTCCAATGTAGATTTATCTACAATTTTATCATCTTTAAGATAATTAGATATTTTAATTATCTCATTTTCCAAATCGTATAAGGTCTTTTCCTGTTTTGAATCAAAATAAGCAGAATAGTTTATAAAATAATTTATATCGGATTTGTGTATGTTTTTATCGTATTTTTTGAAATTATTTTCTACCCAATTATTTAAATCTTGTCCCCTTAATTTTTTAAATTCTATAACATCTCCTATTTTTAAAATTTTCTTATATAATTTATTTGATTTTTTCATATTAGATGTTTTTTCTATAAATATTAAACATAAATAGTCTTCCAATTGATCTAAATAATTAATTAATTGATCTTGATAATTATCGTTACTTTTATTTTTAGCTTCATCCTCTGTTTCCTTTTTGGATTTAAATAAAGGGTGATCCTTTATTATAATAATCTTTTTATCTGACATAAAAGGCAAAGTTTCACAAGCATTTAAAATAGTTTCAAAATCCAACTCCTTGCCTTCCATAACTATATAATTTAATGGTTCAAAAGCCTTATCTATATATATGTTTTTAAGAGCATATATTGTATGATCGATTAAATAATGTTCCTCTCCATAAAATAAATACACTGATTTTAAATCCCTTGCCTTAGCTTTATTTATAAAATCCTTATAATTCAATGGTTTTCATCTCCTTTTCTAATATCTTATAGTATTTTATAAGAAAATAGGAAATAATAATATAAAATATAATAAAACACAAATGCAAATAAAAATATTTCACTACATATAGTACGTTCCTCTTTTCTTTAAGAAAAGGATTTATTTCATATTTTTCCTGATTAAGCTTTAAATTAATAAGACCTAACTCATCAGTTCTATATAATTGCACATCCCTTTCCCTATATCGATTTACTACCTCTTCATGAGGATGACCAAAAACATTGTTCCTTCCAACGGATATAAAGGCTATACTAGGATCCAATTTGTCTAATAATTCTTCAGAAGATGAAGTTTTGCTTCCATGATGAGGTACTTTTAAAAAATCAACTTTGGTATCTAAAACTTCTACTAAATGGCTTTCCCCTAATTCCTCAATATCCCCTGTAAAAAGCACATTTTTATTATAATAGTTCATCAGCAAGACTAAGGATAGATCATTTTCATCAATACTAGAATTTAATACCAAATCTTCAGGAGGACCAGTCACTACTATTGTAGTATTATCATCTAAGACTAGTGTTTTTCCTTTTTTCAGCAATATAACAGGTATACCCTTTTCTGCTGCTTTGTTAATAATATCTTCATACAATTTGTTTCCTATCCTCTTGTAGCCTATATATATTTTTTCAATTTTTATATTATCCATTAAATAGGGCAAACTTTTACAGTGATCCTCATCATAGTGGGTTATAAATATTCCATCTAATTTAAATATTCCTTCTTTTTCTAAATAAGGTAATAATATGCTTTCCCCTATGGAGAAGTTTCCAAAGGGATTTCCCCCTGTGTCGATTAAATAATCTCCTCCTTGCGTCCTTATCAATATACTATCCCCTTGTCCCACATCTATAAATCTAATATCTATACTTTGATCAATATATATAGACAAAGAGTTTATAAATATTAAGAATAACAGATAAAATATAATAGTTTTGTTTATTTTTTTATCTATATTGGAAATTTCTATAATCCCAATGGATATAAATAATAAAATATAATAACACAATACTCCTACAATAGATGGGGATAAAATTTTTAATTCAATATATGGGAAATAACTTAAAATATCTATAGCAAAAAATTGAATATCCAAAAGAAAATCAATTACCAATCCAATGGAATAAGCTATAGGTACTAATAAATTAGAAAAACATAATAGGAACAATCCTAAAATCAAACAAAGAGAAAATAAAGGGACTATAAATAGATTAGCCATTATACCTAAAATAGAAAATCTATTAAAATAATAAGCTTGTATAGGTAATAAACCTATTTGGACAGATATAATGGCAATCAAAGATTTAAGCCATTGACTATTTCCTAAATTAAAATTCTCCTTTAACCTTGGAGTTAAAAATACTAAAAAAAATGTAGCTATAAAGGATAATTGAAATCCTATACTAAAAGCCCAATAGGGATTTAAGATTAACATTATAAAAATTGCAAAGAAAAGGGTATTAATAGAATCGTATGCTTCTCCCCATGTTTTAGATATTAATAGGAGTGAGAACATTATATTTGCCCTTATTACAGAAGGTGGATAACCTATAATGTATGCATATAACCATATTGCTCCTAAAGTAATAATTATATTTATATTTTTGTTTATCCCTATATATGCAAATAATCCAGTTAATATACTAACAATTAACCCTATATGTAATCCAGAAACTGCTAATATATGTGCTAACCCTAACTGCCTAAATTTTCCTATATTCTCCTCATCTAAATATGCGTTTTTACCCAGTATTACAGCTTTCATTAAAGAGCTATTTCTTTCCGTTAAATATGAATCAAATGTTCTCTCAACTCTTTCTATAAATTTATATTTAATTATAGTAATATTACTACAATCTCCTTCTATTATATATTGAATAGACGAATCCCTAATAGTTGTAGTCACAAAAATACCCTCTGTTAAAAGATTTAATTTATGATTATATAGTTTTGGATTTGTATTGGGTAAAGGCTCCCTTAATATACCTCTAAACAAAAACTCATCTCCAATAGATAAGGAGGCCCTCCCAAGAATTTTTAATTGAATCTTTTCCGATACTTTCCTATTTGCCCCATTATGATTGATATTTATTGCCTTAACTACGTATTTACTTTCATCTTCTTCTATACTTAGAATTTCGTCAACTACAGCTGTTACTTCAACTAAATTGTCCTTATATTCCAATAATTGGCTACTTGTAGTTTTAAAATTGTTCAATATTATCCCTAGTATAAATAAAGATAATAATAAATCTAAACTCCTAATTTTATATTTTATAATTTTTATAATATTAATTAATAAAACCATAAAAAATAAAATCAAACAAAGCAGAGTATTCATATCTATATAGTAAGAAAATATAATCCCTAATAACAAAGAAGAGCTTAAATATACAAAAGGTCTTTTCATATTAATACACCTTTCTATCTTCTATTGAGTTTAGTTAAGGATCCTATTAGCAATATTATACCTAATATTATAAATATCTTACCTAATATACGTCTATTCATTTTGACCTCCTCTATTTTAATAGTTATTTCATCGTTTAATTTCATCAATCTTTTTATAGAATTATTATAACATAATTTATGATAAAATTTAATAAATCCCTTTTATTAGGATAATTGTTGTTGATTTTAATCTAAAGATGATAAAATAGTATTAATAGTAAAAAAAGGATAGGTGATATATTATGACAGAAAAGATTTATTTAGAAAATCCCTATTTACGCCAAATAGATGCTAGAATAGTCGAAAAAAAATATTTGAATAACAAATATTATATTAAAACTAATAGAACCATATTTTATCCAAATTTAGCTGGAGGTCAACCTGGTGACAAGGGCACAATCAATGGAGTAGAAGTGTTGGATACTTATGAAGAAGGAAATGATATAATCCATGTAATCAAAGATAATATACATAGTGATAAAGCCCAACTATCCATAGACTGGGAAAATAGATTTGACTATATGCAACAGCACTCAGGCCAACATCTATTATCTGCAGTATTCTATAAATTATATAATGGAGAAACAGTAGGTTTTTATATAGGCAAAGAATATGTATATATTGATATTGATATACCAAGTGCTAGTGAAATCCATATAGAAAAAATTGAAGAGTTCGCAAATAAAATAATCTTTTCTAATTTTCAAATAAAATCCTATATTATAGAAAAAGAAGATATGAAAAAAATTCCTATGAGAAAGAACTCTATATTAAATTCCAATATTCGTATAGTTGAAATAGATGGTTTTGATTTTTCTCCCTGTTGTGGAACCCATCTTAGAAGTACTGGAGAAATTGGTTTAATAAAGATTAGAAAAGTAGAAAACTATAAAGGAAATATTCGAGTGGAATTCGTATGTGGTAATAGGGCATTAAAGGATTATACTTGGAAAAGCAACTATATTAGAGATATAAGCAATCTACTATCTGCTAAAGACAAAGATGTATACAACAGAGTAAAAAAACTATATTCTCAAAAGGAATCCCTGGAAAAAGAAAATAGGATTCTTAGAGAAGAGCTCTATAGTTATAAAGCCAAAGAACTACTTAAAAAAACTAAACTGGTAAAGGATATAAATTTCATATGTCATAAATTTGAAAATATAGAACTTAAAGAAATAAGTGGTATAGTATCTTATATAAATTCTTTAAAAAACAATATTCTAATATTAGGAGTTCATAATATTAACCACTCTAATTATATAGCTAGTCGTAGTGCAAATCTAAATATTAATATGAAGAATATCCATAAAGAAATAGTTGAAGAATTGAATGTAAAAGGAGGAGGTAATCCCCAAACAGTTCAAGGGGCTTGCTCAAAAGATGAATTAGATATTGTACTTGAAAAGTTTTATGAAAAGATATTAAATTCATTATAATAAAGCAAATCCCTGTCACAAAACCATAGACAGGGATTTGCTTTATTAACCAGAATAAAAAATATTTTAAGCCTATTCTAATATTTCCTCCAGTAAACTTTCCTTGATCCTATCTACGCCATGATAATCTATAGAGGATCTATAGCATCTTTCTAAAATATGATGATTTTCCCTAGCTTTCTCAAGGCTAAATAATCCTGTTTTTATCAATAGTTCATACATATTATAATCTTTCTCATCTATTATGTTTTTATCAAAATATTGGTTTAAATCAATCTTTTTGTGAGGATATTTTAACCCATATTTATTAGATGTTATATAGGTATTTAACTCTTTTATAAACAAGCTCTCAATTTTCTTTGGAATAGTGGCATTATGGTATACTTCCATTTTATATCCCCTAACTATTCCTTCCTCTTTAATCCTATTTATAAGTGTAGATTTACCAGTCCCTATTTCTCCTTCTATATAATATATATTTTTCACTTCTTCTAGTATAGTATAGGTATAGTCAACAAAACCGTCTGGAGTATTTGCATTGGAAAATAGATGTCTATTGGTAAAAGGATAAAATTTATCTTCTGGCCTCCAAGAGGAATTCCCATAATAAATCTCTTCTATTATTCCTTCTGTCAATTCGTTTACTCTTTTAAAATCTACACCATTTTTGTTGTGTTCTATTATTTCATCATAAATACATTTAGCCCCTTTGAAATAAGCATAGGCTTTTCTATAGGCTAATCTATTATTAGCTTTTGCCTCAAATATTTCGTCTTTATGCTCTTTAATCTTTTTTTCATCTATAAATTTACCTAAATCCACCAGCTTATCTATTAAACCTGGATAGACAGGATCTATTATGTGGGGAAAAGTTCCATCTACTAAGGCAATATTTAATTGTACTATTACTACCCCATCTATAGATTCAGGATCTGATGGGCAATGGTGAAATTCCACATCATAATCTTTTTCAATAGCTTTTTGTCCAATATATTTCATTAAAGAAGATTTGCCTCCACCTGGCATACCCTTTAATATATACAGCATATTCCTATTCTCGTCTATTATATTATCATGAAAGGAATAGAATCCTTCAGAAGTATTGCCCCCTGGAAACATCCTTCTAACCTTACCCATATAAAAACCTCCTAATAAATAATCATATATAATAATTTATTCCTACAGGATTATTATGTGCTTAAAGAAGAAAAAGAACTCATTAAAGAGTTCTTAATGTTGTTTAATAAATAATTTATAATTTTATAAATTCCACTTCAGGTAATGCGTTTTGAAGTTTTAATCCAAGATCTGAGGTATTTAAATTCCTAGTACTTGGTGGAGTACCCATAACTATATGAGTAATTTGATTTTCCTTTGCAAAATCAATCATTGTTTTTGTTATATCCTTTGACCTAAGTACAGTTAGATCAGCTCCAACTTTTTTTGATACTCCAAATAAATATTCTAATGCTTCACCATCATCTTTATTATCTAAAAATTTATCCTTTTCATTTACCACATGTATTACATACAATTTACCATTAGTTGCTTGTGCCAATCTATGGCCATTTAAAATAAGCCTTTCACAAGTTTTTTGCTGAGTTACACATACCATTATTTTATTTTTCTTCATATAAAATCCCCCTTTAAAGAGAGACACCTATTATATTATATCATGAAAAATAAAAAAATCATTAGGCATTAATAATTTGTTAAATTTTTATCATTATTTTTAACAGAATAGGATAGGTGCACCTATCCTATTCTTCGTCTATTAGTTGTTTTTCTCCCATTTCAACCAATCTCCTAGTCATTAAACCCCCAACAGGTCCAGCGGTGAATATATTTGTAGCAGGATTTGGATTATTATTCATAAAATCCTTAGGCAATCCCAGTTCCTGTGCAATTTCTAATTTCATCTCTTTTAATGCTTTGACAGCATTGGGATCTAATGGTCCTGTGCTCATACAATCACCTCTTAAAATATATTTGTTCCTTTTTATTTTATCTAATATATGTTATTAAAATACAGCCAATTTTAGGTGAGTATTTATTGTATGTTTTTTAAAATAGACATTTTTATTATAATAATCATTTGCTTTAAAATACAAAAAAAGCAGCATAAGCTGCTTATATTCTATGGCGGGAGTATGTGGGAATCGAACCCACCCAAGAGGCT
>JAAYFV010000054.1 GCA_012728075.1 Tissierellia bacterium | reverse complement strand
GATTACCATTGACGAAGATAAGGGTATAGGCTATATGTATTTAGATAAGCTAAATGAGTTTAGTAATAAATTTATGGGGAAAAGAACTATTACCTCTGGTTGTGGGAAAGGAACAATATTCTACAATGTAATAGATTCCTTTAGGTCTAAAAAGATAGAGAAGCCTATAACAGTAGATATAGGAAGTATAAAAAATTTAGTAAAGGGATTTAATAAAAAATCTCAACTTTTTATAGATACTGGAGGTGTTCATAGTTGTGCTCTGTGTAGTACTGATGGTATAATAATATTTGAAGAAGATATAGGTAGGCACAATGCTTTGGATAAGATATTTGGGAGGGCATTGATAGAGAATATAGATACTAGAGATAAAATTATCCTAACTAGTGGAAGAATATCATCAGAAATCCTTATCAAAGCGGCTAAAAGGCAGGTGCCTGTTATAGTCTCTAGATCTGCTCCTACTAGTCTTTCAGTAGAGATGGCAGAAGAATTAGGGATCACTTTGATAGGCTTTGCAAGGGGAGAAAAAATGAATATATATACCAATTTTCCGAACTTAAATTTCTAAAGTGTTAAACTATGAAATTTAAGCCTTGGGTATAAAGGGAAACCTTTATGCCTCCCGTGTTTGGAAAGGAAGATTTTGGGCATACCATTATAGTATGTATCCAGTCCTTTCTAGGACTGTTTTTTTATTAAAATAAAACAATATTAAGGAGGACAAGCTTTATGAAGAGATTTTTAACATTAACTTTAAGTATAGTACTTATATTCACATTGTTAGTAGGTTGTGGACAAAAGCAGGATGAAACTGGAGGAACTATAATATTAGCAACAACTACTAGCACCCAGGATAGTGGACTTTTAGACTATCTATTGCCAATTTTTAAAGATGAAACAGGAATTGAAGTAAAGGTAATAGCTGTAGGAACAGGTAAAGCTTTACAGATGGGAAAGGATGGGGAAGCGGACATACTTTTAGTTCATGCTAAGGAATCAGAAGAGGAATTTGTTGCTGAAGGCCATGGTTTAGAAAGACTCGATGATATGTATAATGATTTTATACTTGTAGGACCAGGAGAAGATCCGTTAAATTTAAAATCAGAACATCCTAATGATATATTAGAGGGATTAAAGGCTTTAGCTGAAACGGAAACAGAGTTTGTATCTAGGGGGGACGATTCAGGTACTCATAAAAAAGAACTGTCTATTTGGAAAGAAGCAGGGATAGAGCCTGAAGGGGATTGGTATATCTCAGCAGGTTCTGGCATGGGGGATGTACTTAAAATTGCCGATGAAAAAAGAGCCTATACTATCACCGATAGGGGAACCTATTTAAGCATGAAAGAGGACTTGGATTTGGATATAATAATAGAAGGGGATGAAAATCTATTTAATCAATACGGTATTATTCCTGTAAATCCAGAAAAGAGTGATAAGATAAATGCTGAGGGTGCAAAAATATTCATGGAATGGATGTTATCTGATAAAACTCAAGAATTAATAGGAGAATTTGGTGTAGAAGAATATGGGATGCCTCTATTTATACCAAATGCAAAATAATATATTTTATATAGTAGATCTTCAAGCTGCATATGAAGGAAAATATGCAGCTTGAATTTTAGGTGGTGAACTAGATGAATTATATTCATGAAGGATTTAAGGAAGCTTTTAAGCTTCTAATTGGATTTGACAAAGAGGTATATAGTATTATTTCCCTATCTCTATTAGTTTCCACATCTGCTACTATTATAGCATCAATAATTTTCATTCCTATAGGAATCCATCTTGGTATAAAGGAATTTAAAGGGAAAAGGTTTTTTTCCCGTGTACTTTATACCTTTATGAGTATTCCTTCTGTAATAGTTGGATTGGTAGTAGCCATATTGTTATCAAGACGAGGGCCCTTAGGACATTTAGAGTTATTATATACCCCAAAAGCCATGATAATCGCTCAAGTTCTATTAGTGACTCCTTTGATCCTAGGACTAACCTATAGCTTGGCTAAAAGCAGGGGAAAGACCATAGAAAAAATAGGATTGACCTTAGGAGCAGGAAAATTTGATATTATAATTTTAACCATAAAGGAACTTAGAGTGGAATTATTAGTCCATGTGGTAACGGCTTTTTCTAGAGCTATATCCGAAGTGGGAGCAGTTATGATAGTTGGAGGGAATATTAAAGGTCATACTAGGGTGATTACTACTACCATATCCATGATGAACTCCATGGGAGATTACCCAATGGCTATAGCCTTAGGGATAGTTTTACTTATCATATCTTTTGCTATAAATAGTATAATATATTCCTATAGTGGGGAGGATTGATATGGAAGTATTGGTAAATGATGTTAGAAAATTTTATTCTAACAAACTGGTATTAAATATAGATAAATTACGATTCCCAAAGGGGAAGATAACGGGAATAATTGGGCCTAATGGTTCAGGTAAAACCACTCTATTGAATATAATCGGAGGTTTAGATAGAGAATATACAGGGCAGGTAATATATGATGGAAAAGCTTTAACTCAGGGTATATATAGGAATATGACCCTGGTAACTCAAAAACCTTATTTGTTTAGAAGAAAAGTGTATGAGAATATAGAATATCCTTTAAAGATTAGAAAAGTAAATAAACAAGAGAGAATAAAAAAAGTACAGGATATTATTAAACGTTTTGAAATAGAAGAGCTTCAGGACAAAAAGGCCCATCTCCTCTCTGGAGGGGAATCTCAAAAGGTAAGTTTGGCAAGGGCTTTAGTATTTGAACCAAAACTATTGTTATTAGATGAGCCTACATCTAATATAGATCCAGAATCTATTAAGATAATGGAAAGGGAAATACTGGGATTCAATGAGGAAACTAAGGGTACTGTACTTATAGTTACCCATAATATAGAGCAATCTAAAAGATTATGTGATGATGTTATATATCTTGAAGAGGGAAAGGTAGGTAATTGATGTGGATTTTTTCAATGTAGTATCTGTAGAAGAAGCCCGAAGAAGGGTGATGAATGTTTTTAAGGATTATACTTTTGAAAGGGAAGCTATCTCCTTATTAGAAAGTACCAATAGGATTTTAGGGGAGGATATTGTATCCCAAATAGATGTACCAGAATTTAATCGTTCTACAGTAGATGGATATGCAATAAAAAGCAAGGAAAGCCATGGAGCTAGTGAATCCATGCCTAGTCTATTCAATATAATAGGTGAAGTCCACATGGGAGAGATCTCCAAATATAATATAAAATCTGGAGAGGCAGTATATGTGCCTACAGGAGGGATGGTTCCAGAAGGGGCAGATGGCATGGTAATGGTAGAGAATACTGAAAAATTAGATAAATCCACTCTTATGGTATATAAGTCCATATCCTTTAATGAGAATATAATACTAAAAGGAGATGATATAAAGATTGGAGAAATAGCTTTAAAGAGGGGGAGAAGAATAACCCCAGAGGCTATAGGAGTGTTGGCTGCTCTAGGTATATCTCAGGTTAAGGTATATAAAAAGCCTAGATTTTATATCATATCTACTGG
>JAAYFV010000053.1 GCA_012728075.1 Tissierellia bacterium | reverse complement strand
TAAAAAATAGTGGTGGAAGGGGAGCTGGTACTATAACAGCTGGTCTATTCTTGGAAGAATTTGTAGACAATACTCCTTGGGTTCATCTAGATATTGCGGGAACTGCATATCTTTCCGATGGCCAAGGATATCTACCTAAAGGTGCCACCGGCGTACCTGTCAAAACCTTATACTATCTAATAAAACACCATTAAAAAAAGGGGCTAAAATGCCCCTTTTTATTGTATATACCTATATTAAATTACATATCCCATATAATAATTCTATAAAACACTCTTGGAATCTAACACCATCTTAGAAGATTGATGATATTCTCTCTTTATCCCAAACAATTCATCTTTAGTATACATTGCTATCTTATATATGTGATCAGCTATTCTCTCTAGATGACCTACCATATCTATAAATAGAACTCCTGAATCCACATTACATATTCCTTCTTTAAGTCTCCTTATATGATTCTCCTGAAACTGTTCGCTCATATCATCTACCTTGTTTTCCAAATCCACAATTTTCCTAATAGTTTCTTCATCTTTTTCTTTAAGAGTTACCATAGTATAATCAAACATTTTAAT
This sequence comes from Tissierellia bacterium, assembly GCA_012728075.1. Taxonomy (GTDB): domain Bacteria; phylum Bacillota; class Clostridia; order Tissierellales; family Tepidimicrobiaceae; genus Keratinibaculum. The sequence goes on along the minus strand of JAAYFV010000053.1, from coordinate 1,488 downwards.
TATTGTATCTTCTATTTCTTTTAATTCATTTATAGCATCATCGGTAAAGGATAGATTCCCAACTACTTTCTTTTGACACAAAGAGGCTATTTCTATAACCCTATCTCCAGATCTTTCAATATTATTTATACTACTTATCATGGCTGGTACCATAATAGATTGACTTTCTGTTAATTCCCTTTTGGAAAGCTCTACTATATATCTTGTCAAATCCTTCTGCATAATATTTATAGTATCTTCATTGTCTCCAATCCTGTCCATATTATGCATATCATTTGTATATGCCATATCCATTACATCTATCATCATCTCTCTTAATAGTTCCACTCCCCTAATCAATTGAGAACGAGAAGCTTGCAATGCTGCTACAGGCGTATCCAATAGCAATTTATCTAAATACACCTTCTCTTTGTGTACTTCACCTTTAGGTTTTATTACCTTATTTAAAAATTTAACATAGTAATTTGTCAAAGGTAAAAATATCAATGCATTCATAGAATTAAATAAAGTATGTGAATTAGCAATATATACAGATATATCTCCATTAGGATGTAAACGAGAAGTAAACCATATAACTATTTTCATAAATAAAGGCAACACTATTCCTGTCAATATCACCCCAAATAAATTATAAAAGGTATGAGCCCATGCAGTTCTTCTAGCGTTTATATTACCATTCATACTTGCAAGTTGGGCAGTAAGGCATGTCCCTATATTGTCTCCAAGCATTATACATATAGCTGATTTTAAATCCAGTAATCCAGCTTGGCTTAAAACCATTACTATCCCAATAGTAGCAGCACTACTATGTACCATTGCTGTTACAAATATACCTAGTAATATACCTATAATAGGAATAGATGCATAATTAGTAAAAAAATATTTTAGAGATTCGTTTTGTTGCATATAGGGTATACCACTGTTTAATATTTTTAATCCTAAAAACATCATCCCAAATCCCATGAGAGCCTGTCCAATATTTTTGACCTTTTTGTTTTTAAATATATTATTTATGGCAAAGCCTATGCCTAGTACTGGAAGAGCTATATCTGTTAATTTAAATTTGAAACTAAAAGCCATTAGTTGAGCAGTTATAGTAGTACCAATATTGGCCCCATATATAATCCCTACAGCTTGAGGAAGGTTCATAAGTCCAGAGTTCACAAAACCAACTGTTAATACTGTAACTGCAGTACTGCTTTGCACAACAGCTGTCACCAATATACCTACTAAAAAAGCACTCCAAACCCTTCCAGTTAAAACAGTTAATATTTTCTTCATAGTCTCTCCAGAAGCCTTCTCCAGGCCATCACCCATCATATCTACTCCATACATGAGAAGAGCTGTTCCACCAATTACACCGAATATGAGTTCCTCCATTTAATTGCCTCCACTTTTTAATTATTGATAAAATTTCAACATATTAAATTATATAACTAAATGGGTATAATGTAAATGTTAAAAATCAAATACACTCCCTTTTAGAGG
>JAAYFV010000052.1 GCA_012728075.1 Tissierellia bacterium | reverse complement strand
TTAAATACCAATCTATAGCCTTTTAGTACCACTTTCTTAATGGGTACGGCCTCTGGACATCTAGACATCATATATTCCTTGCTAAGATTACTAGCATAAGCAAAATATAGCATAGAATGCACCTCCTATCTATAAACTCTATATATTATATATTACCCCATAAACTGCTAATAACCAATAATTTCTTGACAATTCTTAGGTATCATGCTATACTCTTTAAAACAATTCCATAGATAAGCTGTAATATAGAGGTTGCAGTTATAATGAGTACCATATAGTTTAACTTAGGGGGTTATAAATTATGGGAAAGGTATAGCTGCCGAAACATGGTATCTTCCCTAGGATTCTATGTTGGGGATGTGCTTAATAGGCCCATCACTGCAATTAGTTGTGACTACCCAATCCTCTAATAGAGCGCTATATTACACAGGGTAAAAGTATAAGGCTTTTTATAGTAGTATAAAACAGTCATAGGTTCTTTTACCTGTGACTGTTTCTTATTTTAATAGGAGAGTGATTCAATTGTCCATAGTTGTACAAAAATATGGGGGAACTTCTGTAGCTTCCATTGATAAAATCAAATCTGTTGCAAAGAAGTTAATTAAAAGGAAAGAATCTGGCTATGATTTGGTAGTTGTAGTTTCTGCTATGGGAAAAACTACCGATACTCTTATAGAAATGGCAAAGAAAATATCTGACAATCCTAGTAAAAGGGAGTTGGATATGCTTCTATCTACGGGAGAACAGATGACATCATCCCTTTTAGCTATGGCCTTAAAAGATATGGGCTATGATGCTATTGCATTAACAGGTTTTCAAGCAGGTATAAAAACGGAAGACAAGCATACTAAGGCGTCTATTTTAGATATTGAAATCAAAAAAGTTAGGCACCATTTAAAGGAGGATAAGATTGTAATAATCGCTGGTTTCCAGGGTATAGATGAAAATGGTGATATTACTACTTTAGGGAGAGGAGGCTCTGATACTACAGCAGTAGCATTAGCAGCCAAATTAGATTGTCCCTGTGAAATATATACAGATGTAGAGGGAATTTATGGAGTGGATCCTAGAATTTATCCCAATGCAAAAAAACTTGACTATATTAGTTATGATGAAATGTTGGAAATGGCTAGTCTAGGGGCAAAGGTGATAGAAACTAGAGCTGTGGAATTAGGTAGTAAATATCAAGTACCTATTTATATAGCTTTGAATACTGGACTAGTTACAGGCACTTATATAAAGGAGTTGAATGAATCTATGGAAAAGAAAGTGGTTACTGGACTTACTGCTAGTGATGATGATTTGATGGTTACTATTAACAATGTATTATACAATACTAAGAATATCTGTTATATATTTAATAGACTAGGAGAGATGGATATAAATATAGATATGATTAGTCAAACTGCTCCTATTCATGGATATGTAAATATATCCTTCACTGCACCAAAGGAGAGTAAAGACCTTATAATAGATTTGGTCCAAGAATTAAAGAGAAAAATGAGGGAAATAAAGGTAGATATACAGGAGGATATAACTAAAATATCCGTAGTAGGTTTAGGTATGAGAACTCAATCGGGAGTAGCTGCACGGTTGTTTAAAGTATTTGCCGACAATGACATCCACTTTAAGCAAGTGACTACATCTGAAATAAGAATATCCTATACCATAAATACTACAGATAAGGAAAAAGCTATTGTTAAAATAGCAGAGGAATTTAATATGTAATATGTTTAAGCCCTAGGAGATAGCATATTGCTACTTCCTAAGGCTTATTTTGGATTTAATCCTGTGATAGATACTCCAATATGCCCTTTTTTATAGCAAAGGCAACTTTTTCTTTATATTTTCTGTTTTTCATCAGTTTATTTTCCTCTGGATTGGTTATGAATCCCACTTCTACTAACACCCCAGTATGTTTTGTTTCCCTTAATATATAAAAATTTTCAGATAAAATTTCTGCCTTTAAAGATGTATCTTTGAGAAATTTATCATATACATATATGTCTACAGATTCAGCTATACTTTTAGCTAATTTCTCACCTTCTACAGAGTTAAGAAAATGGTATACTTTTATGCCTTTAACAGAGGTTTTTTTACTTGAATTTACATGGATACTTATAAAAGCCAAGGGATCATTTTCATTAATAATATTCTTTCTAGCATCTAAATCCCTTCTGTATCTAGATGCATTAATAGAGCTTAAATTTTCTAAGGATACATCATCTTCTCTAGTCATAATAACATCAAAACCTTCTACTAGTAGTTCTTTTTTTAGCTTCAATCCCACATCTAAATTTATATCCTTTTCTAATATATCATTCCTATCTCCAGTGCCTCCATCTATGCCCCCATGGCCTGGATCTATTACTATAGTCTGTTGATTTTTAGGGTTGAATATATGAATTATCCTTTGTTTTTTTAAAATAGCAGTCATCCCAATCAAAACTATTATAATTGTTGATATTAGTAGTTTTCTCCTATTCACTTTTATCACATATATTCTAGGCTTTCTTTTCATATCTTCACCTTATAGGCCTTAATATTGAACTTATTTATATGATTATTTGAAATGTACATATTGTAGAACCTTTTTTTATCTCCTTCTAGCAAAATCTACAAATCTAAATTTATCTGGTCTATGTCTTGATTCAGTGTATTGAAACAAACTAGCATCGTCTAAATAGGTATAGGATTTGACTACCACTATCATATCAAAGTCCTCTAAATCTAAATATTCCTTATCCTCCTTGGATACCTGCTGGAGAGTTATCTCTTTCTTTGCAAATCCAATATTCAACCCTAAATCTTTCTCAATATATTCATATATAGAGGACTCACATATCTCTTTATTTAAGTCTGGTACATATCTATTGTTGAAAAAATCCTTGTCCAATATGATCTTTTTACCGTCTATCTCCCTAACCCTAATAACTCGCCACACCAAATCTCCCTTGGATAATTCTAATTTCTTCGTTAAATATTTGTCAGGATTGATAAGGTCTAATTCCTGAACTAATGTATTGGATCTTATACCTAGTTTCTGGGAAAGCTCCTTAAAGCTTACTATTCCCGTTATGGGAAAATCAAATTTATTAATATCCAATACAAAAGAACCCTTTCCCTTTATCTTGTGTATATATCCATTGCCTTCTAATAGGTCTAATGCTTTTCTTACTGTATCTCTAGATACATTATATATGTCCATTAATTCATTTTCCGAAGGTAGCTTTTCTCCTGGTTTTATATCTCCTTTTTCTATTGAATCCATTAAATCGTTATAAATACTCAAATATTTAATTTCCATATTATATCACCTTAATTCATAGTACCATCAGTGATTTAATTTTTCAAGATGATACACTATAGATTCATAGGGTCTTAATTTTAGGTTTTTAATATCCTTGCTAGAATCTTTATAGTTGGAGATTAATATCTTTATTTTCAGCTTGTCTAAGTCAATATTTTCTGGTAATTTAAATAAGGTTTCCTCTTTATAGAAATTGTTAACTACTAGTAATTTTTCATCCCTATAGTTCCTTATATATGCAAATATTTGATCATCTTCCTCATAAAGAGGTATGAAATTCCCATGGGAAATTACATTGTATTCTTTCCTCAATCTTATTAGTTCTTTATAATGATAAAAAATGGAATTTTTATCATTAAGTGCCTTCTCTACATTTATCTCCTTATAATTAGGGTTTACAGAAATCCAAGGTTCTCCAGTGGTGAAACCTCCATTTTTACTAGAATCCCACTGCATAGGAGTTCTAGCATTATCCCTAGATTTGGATTGAAGTATCTTTATTATATCTTCATGTTTCATCCCTTTATCCATTAGTATATGATAATACTGGATAGATTCCACATCCCTATGGTCTTCAATTTTATCAAAATAAGGATTAGTCATACCTATTTCCTCACCTTGATATATATAAGGGGTTCCTCTTAACATATGGAGAGCAGTGGCCAGCATTTTAGCAGATTCCTTTAGATATTTTCCATCGTCACCAAATCGGGATATAGCTCTAGGTTGATCGTGATTACACCAGAATAGGGCATTCCATCCATTACCTCTTTCCATACCTATTTGCCAATCTATCAATATCCTTTTTAGCTTTAAAAAATCGAAATCCATTAAAGACCATTTGTCTCCATCTTTATAATCTACTTTTAGATGATGGAAATTAAATACCATGGTTAACTCTTTCTCTTCTGGATTGGTATATTTGATGCAATTTTCAATATCTGTAGAGGACATCTCCCCTACGGTGATTATATCTTCTTTTAATCCAAAGGTATTATTATTTAATTCTTTTAGATACTCATGAATTCTTGGACCATCAGTATAAAATCTTCTACCATCTCCTTGTAGATCGTCTACAAATTCTTCTGGCTTGGAAATTAGATTTATAACATCCAGTCTAAATCCTTTGACTCCTTTATTAATCCAAAAATTAACTATATCATAGATTTCTTTCCTTACTTTGGGATTATCCCAGTTGAGATCTGCTTGAGTTTTATGGAATAGATGAAGATAATATTCATCAAATTCTTCTACATACTCCCATGCAGAACCTCCAAATTTAGATTGCCAATTGGTAGGCTCTTTTCCATCTCTAGGCTTTTTAAATATATAGTATTCTTTATATTTTTCATCTCCAGCCAAAGCTTTTTGAAACCATTCATGTTCTGTAGAGGTATGGTTTAAAACCATATCCATGATTATACCTATACCTCGTTTGTCCGCTTCCTTTACCAATTGTTCAAAATCCTCCATGGTTCCAAATTGAGGATCTATTTTTTTATAATCTGCTACATCATAGCCATTATCCTTCTGTGGAGATACATAAAAAGGGGTAAGCCAAATATAATCTACACCTAATTCCTTTAAATAATCCAATTTTTCCATTACCCCTTTTAAATCTCCAATTCCATCACCATTGGAATCCTTAAAAGATTTTAGATATATTTGATATATTACGCTTTCTTTGAAATTTATCATAGTATGTCTCTCCTCCATATATTATGTCTAAAAAAGAAGGAGGTTTTAGCTCCTTCTTTCAGCTTTATCCTTAATTCTTTGATAGTTTTTTATTTCCCCATCTTTTATTCTTAGAAAATGTCATAGTCAATCCAAAGGGAACTATTATAGCAATTAACATGGCTATAGCAAACTTACCCATATGTTGAGGTTGAATAGAAAGTATCCCTGGTAGTCCTCCAACACCTATGGAGTTGGCCATGACTCCAGTTCCTACTGAAAATACTGCTGCCAAGGCTGAACCTATCATAGCAGCTAAAAAAGGATAACTGTATTTAAGATTTATTCCAAACATTGCTGGTTCCGTTACCCCTAAATAAGCGGATATGGTAGCAGGAATAGATATTTGCTTTTCTTCTTCATTGTCCCTATGAAGAAATATAATAGCTAAAACTGCAGAACCTTGAGCAATATTAGATAGGGCTATCATAGGCCATAGGTTAGTACCGCCAAATTCACTCATAAGTTGTAAATCTATAGCATTTGTCATATGATGAAGCCCTGTGATTACCAATGGAGAATACAAAAATCCAAATAAAGCTGCAAATAACCACTTAAAAGCAGAAGTCAATCCACCATAAACTCCATTGGATATTACTGTGCCTATTTTCCAGCCTATTGGCCCTAATATTATGTGAGCTACCAATACAGTAGGGACTAAGGATAAAAATGGCACTACTATCATGGATATATATTCTGGAACTACTTTACGTAACCTTTTCTCTAAAAATGCTAATAGGTATCCGGCTAACATGGCTGGTATAACTTGAGCTTGATAACCTATCATCTGTACTTGTGCAAATCCAAAGTCCCAAACGGGTATTTCTGCTCCACCTGCTACTCCATAGGCATTTAGCAATTGGGGTGATACTAAGGTAATTCCCAATACTATTCCCAATATTTGAGTGGTACCTGATTTTTTAGCTATAGACCAGGTAATGCCTACTGGTAAAAAATGGAATATAGCCTCTCCTATTAACCATAAAAAGTGATGTACCCCTGCCCAAAATTGAGAAACCTCTGTTAAAGTTTTGGTTCCTCCTTCTAACATCTTAATATCTCCAATTATATTTCTAAAACCCAGTATAAGACCACCTACTACAATAGCAGGGATGATTGGAGCAAATATTTCTGCCAAATGAGATACAAATCTCTGTAAAGGATTTAAATTTTGTCTACCTGCCACCTTGGTATCTTCCTTTGTAGCTACTTTTATATCTGCTATTTGGACTAATTCATTATAGAATGTAGATACTTCATTTCCGATTATTACTTGAAACTGACCTGCTTGTGTAAAGGAGCCTTTAACGGATTTTATACTTTCGATCTTTTCTATATCTGCTTTCTTTGGATCATCTAATACAAATCGCAGTCGAGTAGCACAATGGGAAACGCTTACAATGTTATCTTTGCCTCCGATATAATCTAGCAGTTGATGAATATCTTTAGTAAACTTTGACATACCATTACCCCCTAAGTTTAAATTTTATGAAAACCTTTTTCCTGTACGTACAAGTGCTGTTGTTTTTAGTATAACCTGTACGTACAGGTTTGTCAAGTAAAATAAAAACTGGGTTGTGTTTTAACCCAGTTTATCTTTTTTATTTAGATAATCTTTAATAGAATTTCTTAGAGCTTGTACTCCAAGATTGGAGCAATGGAGCTTGTTTTCTGGTAATCCATCTAGTGCTTCAACTATATCCTCTTCTTGTATCTCCAAGGCTTCTTCTAATGTTTTACCTTTAGCTAGTACAGTGGTCATGCTAGATGTAGCCACAGAAGCAGTACATCCAAATACCAAAAAGGATATATCTTCAATGATATCATCTTTTACCTTTATATATATGGTTAGGGAATCTCCACAGCTTGGATCGCCATAAGTACCTTTACCATCATAATCCACCATGCTACCTACATTTTGAGGACTCATAAAATGTTCTATTACCTTCATGGAATATTGGGAATACATATATCTCACATCCTATTTTTAAAGTTTAACATACTTTATTTATTATAACATTTAATTCAAAAGGAATGAATATTTAGCTAAGATTTTTTTAATCCAATTTAATATTATTTAACTTGTTCTAATCTATTTTTACTGTTTCCTTACTATTTTAATTTTTCTGTGACAAAATTCGTATCTAAGAAAAAAGCTTGTCTTTTATCTTTATTTTCTATATCTTCAAATCCCAATTGATAAACCCTTGGATTCGTATTAGATTTTACAGTTAATAGTTTATGTTTTGAATCATAAGAACAGATATATCTAGTATAAGTAGTGTGATTATATTTTTTATTTCTAACAAACCCATTTGGCATAGTCATTGAAGCCATTATATTATAAGAATACGAAAGAGCTTCTTTGAAATTATTAGGTTTAATATGCATCTTAGTTAAATAAAAAGCTTTGATAAACCTAGAAATAGGATCATAGCCCCCAGGCAAATTTTTAACAGAATTAAAATCTTCAAGATTGTCTAAGTCCAAAAATTGATTCAATCTTTTAACATGGGACTTAAAGCCTGGTGAATTGGTCATTACATCATATGGATTTTCATAACATATTAGTTCTCCTCTTCTAGGTTCAATAATAACACATCTTTTAGTAGAATCAGCAAACATAAAGTGGAAATCTGGTGATATTACATTTTCTCCCCTATAATCTTTAGTAGATATATGAATATTTGGTAAATCTCTGACTAATTCCTCTACAGATTTATAATTTGTAAGTGCATAGGTGAAGTAATCTAAACTAGAAATATTAATCTTTTTTGGTTTTATTTGATTAGCATAGAGATTAAACCCCGAAAAAGCATTAGTAATGCCTATCAAACCATATTCGTTTACACCATCCTTCAATGGGTCTCGATTTTCAAAGCATATCCCTAATGTCTTATATTTTGAGTACAATGGATTGCCCATTAAATCATTACAAAAATTATAATATTTTGGTAGATAGATTACATTATAATTTAAAGGAACTTCATAATCCATTGTCCTCCCCATGACACAACCATCTTCATAATTTATTTTTATGCCAGTACACATATTATCCCTCTCATTATAATAATGTATGTTTCATACTTATTAATTTTATCATATTAACTTACTTTATTTAACCCAAAATTACAAGAAGTCTCCCATCTTCTATAAATGGGGATAAATTGCTAATATACTTAACAAGCATGTTGCAAACCTCTAACAAAAAAACATGGTTTAAAAGGCTTTCCTTGACCCTATTAAACCATGTTTCATAACACTATTTTATTTGCATTCTAAAAAGAATTTGCATAATGATAGAACTTTATTTGATGGAGACACCTTCTATATACTCCTTATAGTTCCCTCCTATTTTCCATGGCTTTAGAAAGAGTAACTTCATCAAAGTATTCCAAATCTCCTCCTACTGGAATTCCATGGGCTATTCTAGTGGTTTTAATGCCTAGGGGTTTTAGAAGCTTTGCTATATATAGTGCTGTAGCTTCTCCTTCTACTGTAGGATTTGTAGCTAAAATTACTTCTTCTATACCCCCTTCGTAGGCTCTATTAAGAAGTTCTTTTATTTTTATCTCATTGGGTCCTATATTGTCCATTGGAGATATAACCCCATGGAGTACATGGTATAGCCCTTTATATTCCCTGGTCTTTTCCATTGCAATTATATCCTTTGCTCCCTCTACTACACATATGATAGATCTATCCCTTCTAT
>JAAYFV010000008.1 GCA_012728075.1 Tissierellia bacterium | reverse complement strand
CTATTTCTACCCTTATATGTAGCACCAAATGAATGAGCAGCATCTGCTAGTACGATTACTCTACCAATTGCCTCCTGAATTTCATTTGATGGATTGAATATATTTTTTTTGTCATTTACTATTTCAAATATTTTATCATAATCACACATTACTCCAGCAATATCTACAGGTATAATAGCTTTTGTTCTTTCTGTAATTGCCTTTCCTAGCTTTTCATAATCCATCTGAAAGGAGTTTTTAGCAGTATCTACTAGTACTATTTTTGCACCTACATGGTCTATAACACTTGCAGAAGCTGTATATGTATATGCAGAAGTTATAACTTCATCTCCTTCACCTATACCTAAAAGCCTAAGGGTCATTTCCATTGCTGCTGTAGCTGAGTTTAAGCACACTACTTTGGAAGTATTTGTATACTCTGCTATTTTTTCTTCAAATAATTTTGTTTTTGGTCCAGTCGTTATCCAACCTGACTTTAATGTGTCTATAACTTCATTTATTTCTACCTCCGAAATATCAGGAGGAGAAAATTGTATCTTCATATTTAAATCTCCCTTCAATTAAATTTAATATAAGTTTATTTAACCCCTTTCATTTATCTATACTCTTCACATCCCCAACCCCAAAGAACCTCACCCCTCTATCCATATCATAATCTATCATTATATCTTCTTCAAAGGTATAGCTAGTGATTATTATGGCATCCTAGGGGTGTTTGTCTATGTTTTCTCTTGTATTATATTTTTGTTCATCATCATCTACTACTGCAAGTACATTTAGTTTATCCCTACGATGGTTTCTGCTACTTCTCCTGCTCCATATAGTAGTAAGTTTTTATAGCCTTTTTGTTGTACTTTAGATAAAAATTCTTCTACATTATTTTTTGCTAAATAATAAAGGGCTAAAAGCTCTCTCATATAGACTATCAAAAGATAGTTTTTTCGCTTTATCCCTTCAGGGGTAATTCTATAATTTACTGTTTTAGTGGATATGTATCCCTATTTAAATAGTTTTGTTCTTCCAACTCTTTTATATATACATTTACCATAGATGGGGCTGCCCCTATTACATTTCCCAGCTCTTTTTGGGTAATGCTTGGATCCTATTCTATTTCCTGTAATAATACTAATTCTTTGTATACATTGGTTGGGTTGAAAAATTTCATTATTATCCTCTACTTTCGTTCATGAGACGAATGATTTTTATATATTATAACATGGAAATGTTTTCTTGTAAACAATTATTACTATTTTTGATGCCATGTTTTTCCCTATTTTTAGAATGACTTTTTACATAAAAAACGGCCAATAGGCCGTTTACAATATAGCACATTTTGGCCAATATTCACTTGCTTAGTTAGGATAAGCAAAAATATGGGACAAAAGGTCTGACCCTCTGTCCCATCATGAAATTTTCCTAGTAGTTCTGGCTTCTTCTGCTGCTCTTTTTATATCTTCCATATCCTTTGATATGGAGGCTTGTACTGATACAGCTATACTACCTTCTACTATAGGAGTGTCTAAAATACAAGTTTTCTTCTTTATATCATCCTCTAACATTTCCATGGCTAATTCTGAACTCATAATTGAACTTCCTATATCTGCAAGTATTGCCACTCCATCTCCATCATAGGCTTTTTCTATAGAATCCTTTATTAATATGGGATCTGTGCCTATCCTTCCATCAGAAGTTCCTCCTGCTGGTATTATATTTAAATCTTTGCCTGCCATTTCATAACATAAATCTACTATACCTTCTGCAATTTTATTGCTATGAGATACGATAACCAATCCAATCATATATATCCCCCTAATTTTGTTCTAATACTTCATTTATGGATTTAATCATAATATAAGTTGAGGTAGCACCAGGATCTTGATGTCCAATACTTCTTTCTCCTAGATAACTTGCTCTGCCTTTTTTAGCAATTATATTCTTAGTATATTCTACTCCTTCTAAGGCAGCTTCTTCTGCCATTTTAAAGGCTGTTTTAGTATCTTTTCCTTCTTCATATGCTAATTTTAAAGCTTCAAAAGCTGGTATTAAGGCATCTAATATGGTCTTGTCTCCTTTGTCCGATTTTCCTCTCATTTTTATACCTTCTACTGCCTGTTCAAACATATTTATAATATCCTCTTTATCTATTTCCATCTTTCCATCTACAACAGTAGAAGCTCTTAAAAAAGCAGTTCCATATAATGGTCCTGAAGCTCCTCCCACTGTTGATATTAATGTCATAGCTACAGTTTTTAGGATACTCCCCCAATCCTTTCCATTCATTTCATCTAGTTTTGCATCTACTGCACTAAATCCTTTGCTCATGTTTATACCATGGTCCGCATCCCCAATGACCCTATCTAGTTCAGTTAAATAATCCTTGTTTTCTATTATATTTTTTCCCATATTTTCAATTATCTTAATTAGTATATTTGAATTACACATATAGATCCCTCCGTAGATTATAAGATTCTAAAAGCGGGAGTATCAGCTTTTGCATCTAATAATTGTTTTAGTTCATCATCTAATTTAAGCACTGAAATGGAAGCTCCTGCCATTTCTAAAGATGTCATATATTCTCCCACCAGGGTTTTATATATTTTGATGCCCTTTTCATTTAATAGATTATCCACTTCTCTATTTAATATATACAATTCCATAAGGGGAGTACCACCTAATCCATTGACCATTACTGCTACTTCATCATCTTTTTCCAATTTCATATCTTCCAATATATTGCTTAATAATATATTGGCAATTTCCCTTGCAGGTTTTATCTTCTCCTTACGAATTCCTGGTTCTCCATGGATTCCTAGACCAATCTCCATTTCGTCTTCTCCTATTTCACAGCTTGGTTTGCCTACTCCTGGCACAACACAAGGAGTTAGGGACATACCCATGGATTTAACATTTTTAATGGTCTTTTCTGCTACCCTCTTTACATCATCTAAATCCATTCCCTTTTCTGCAGCAGCTCCTGCTATTTTGTGAACAAATATGGTACCAGCTATTCCCCTTCTACCTACGGTAAAGGTAGAATCCTCAACTGCTACATCATCATTAACTATTACCTGCTGAACTTCTATACCTTCCATTTGTGCTAATTCTGCAGCCATTTCAAAATTCATCACATCACCAGAATAATTTTTAATAATCAATAATACTCCTTTACCTCCATCTACTGCTTTTATTCCTTTGAGTATTTGTTCTGGTGTAGGAGATGTAAACACTTCTCCTGCAGCTGCTCCATCTAACATGCCTAATCCTACAAAACCACCATGAGCAGGCTCATGACCACTACCTCCACCACTTACAAGAGCTACTTTTCCCTTGATTGGTGCATCTTTTCTAACCAATACATTACTATCATCTATTCTTTTTAGGTATTCTGGATGGGCTTTTACCATCCCTTGAAGCATTTCCTCTACTACATCTTCCTTGTGGTTTATAATTTTTTTCACGACATCTCACTCCCTATATATTGTGGGTTTCCTTATATTTTTTACCAATTTTATCCGCCGTTATTATTGCAGCAGCTACCTGATTTTCTGTAATTGGAAATGGCATGGAATGAATAGACTCTTCAGGTATACAAGATTTTTGTGCTACTTTGTATAGTTCTTCTTCTGATATAGTATCTACCCCTATATCCTCTAGACAAACTGGGAGTCCTATTATTATACAAAAATCTAATACTTCTTCTAACTCCTCCTTTGGAGCATTTTCTAATACTAGTTGGGCAATTGTTCCAAAGGCTACTTTTTCTCCATGGTAATATTTATGGGTTCCTTCCAATATAGTTAGACCATCATGAATTGCATGGGCTGCTGCTAAGCCACCACTTTCAAATCCAATTCCTGATAATAAAATATTGGCTTCAATTATATTTTCTAAAGCTGGAGTAACTTTTTTAGATTCACAAGCACGAATAGCTTTTTCTCCATCTTCTAATAGGGTTTCATAGCATAGCTTTGCAAAAGCAAGGGCTGCTTTGGTCCCCTTGGCACCTTCAGCTACTCCTTCCCTTACGCCACAGGGCAATCCTGCATTCACATTGGAATAGGAAGCTGCTGTAGCTCTAGCCTCAAAATAAGTGGATAGAGCATCTCCCATCCCTGATATTAAAAAACGTGTTGGAGCATTGGCTATTATAGTGGTATCTACCAATACAACACTAGGACTTTGCTTAAAATATGCATAATCGTCAAAAGCTCCATCTGGTGTATATAGTACTGCTGAATGGCTGGTAGGTGCATCAGTTGCAGCTATAGTTGGAACTATGATTACCCTTTCCCCTTCTGCCACACATTTTGCTGTATCTATGGCCTTTCCTCCTCCTAAGCCTACGGTACAATCACATTGGTTTTCTTTTGCCATATCCTTTATTCTTGCAACTTCTTCTCGAGAACATTCTCCTGAAAAACCACTTATTACAAATTCAATATTAAATCTTTCTTTCGTTTCGTCTAATTTATCTTGTACTCTTTTTATATCCTCAGGATGACCTATCAAAAGTGCCTTTTCCCCAAAGGTTTTCACAAAATAACCTAAATTTAAAATCTCATCTTCCCCTTGTACATATTTTGTTGGACAAATATATGCTTTTCTCATTTATTAAACCTCCCCATTTTTATAATAGACATTAATCTATTGGATAAAAATAATATTTTGATGTCTATAGCTGGATAAATGGCAAATGTTTTCCCCTATAGAATAACTCTACATGTAAATATATAATTGTATTTTAAGTATAACAATAATATGATTTTATTACATTAAACTATATAATCCTATCGTGGTATTATGTAGTTTAATTTTTTTGTACTTCTTTAACTATTTGGTACTTTATTGATTGACTTTTCGCAATTTTCCTATAATGTCCTGGGGTAGTTCCTTCATAAGATTTGAAACGTCGAGTAAAATATCCTGCATCGTTAAATCCTACTTCTAAGGCAATCTCTTGTATAGGTTTATCGGTGCTTGTCAACAGTTCTTTTGCCTTTTCAATTCTTATCCTAGTTAAATAATCTGAAAACTTTTCTCCAGTTTCTCTATAGAATAGTTTGCTAAAATATCCAGGAGTGATAAAGCATATATTTGCTAAATTATCTAATGTAATTTTTTCATGGAAGTTTCTATCTATATATTTTATGGCAGGTTTCAATATATCATTCATTTCCTTTGAAACATTGGAAAGATTTTTATCTGTATTATGGTTATCTAATTTTATATTTGAATAATCATCTCTTAATACTGCTTTTAATTGTTTTTTCATATCCTGATTTTCCTGTAATAATTTATTTTTTGAGATTGATTCTTCAACAATATATTTTACTATGTATTCTATTAAGTCTAATATTTCTTTTATTTGAGTTAATGTCATATGGGGAAGTTTGCTATAAAGATATAGCATTTCATTTTGATTAGGTAAATATTCAATAGAATCTCTGTATATTTTTTCAATATATGGATTTTGGTTATTTTCTTTTAATAAAATTTGTCCTACCATTACACATCCAAAATATTTATCATCAACAATGATAGGTATGGCTGCATCTATTATATTACAGTGACATCTGTATATATAATTTTGATTAAGTCTTACTGCCTCAATCCCACCTCTAGCATCACATTTTTGACATATTGCATTTGTCTTAGGTTCAGATCTTATATTTTTACAAAACTCACTACACTCACTATGTTTTGTAACTGGAACACCCTTATAGTCAACAGTAATAATAGCTGTACCAGTAACTTTTGCAAGTTTATCTTGGATCAATTGCCATTTTTCAATATCTAAAATAGATTCCATATCAGCATAATTACCCTTCAAATAAACTCACCCTTTTTTAATTCTTCTACTACTTTTATCATATCACATAATTTATCCCCCACCTATATTTTTTAAATATAGATGGGGGTATCATTGTTGATGGGACAGAAGGTCTGACCCAATGTCCCACTACGCATCATGTGTAGTTACTTCTTTTGATTTTTTTACTTTTATTACTATAAATCTTATTAAAAATATCAATGCAATTATTATAATAAGAATAATGGAATATATAATTAATGCAATTTTAATTGGGTTCTTAAGTTTAGCAGATAAGCTAGGATTATCATCAACAATTTTTCTTCCCTGCTTTTGATTATAATATTCAGGTACTTGAGGTACTCCTCCTTTTTTATCAAAGGATTTCAAATACTCTGCTATAGCCAGCCATTCCTTAATTTCGTGCCCTTCATCGTATATTATTTGAGATTCATAATCTGTAATAGGAACACCTTCTTCAGTTTTTGGTACAATGGACAATATACCAAAAGATTGATCACCAACAACTGAAAGCATTTGAGCAGAATATAATCCTCCAACTATTCGATAAAGTTTATCATCTATTATTTCTTCTCTATTACCTTCCTCATCTTCAATATAAACATCAGTAACTTTATTAAAAATCAATCTATTAGGATTAAAAGTATAATTAAGTCCTGATGTATACAATTGTGCTACACTCATTAAAGGAGTTATAGATGCATCTACCTCTGCTACAGTTTTTAACTCTTT
>JAAYFV010000051.1 GCA_012728075.1 Tissierellia bacterium | reverse complement strand
GCTTGAATGGCAGCATTTAAAGCTAATAAATTAGTTTGATGTGATATATCTTTAACCATATCTACGATGTTATTTATTTCTTTTATACTACTAGAAATATATTTAGCATTTTCAACAATGCTTTGATTTTTTTCCATCCTATCTTCCATATTTACAATTAACTTAGACAATATATTAAAAGTATACTTAAAAGCCTCATTAGTTTTATACCACTGTTCTTGTGCTTTTTTATTTTCCAATGCTGTATCCTCTGAAATAAATTTCAACTCGTTATTTCTTGCTAATATATCACTAATATTATTTTTCTGTTCCTCTGCTCCTAATGCTATTTGCTCTATAGCTTTTGCAACTTCTATAATAGATTGATAGGTTTCCCTAGTAGCCATAGCTAACTCTTGAGCTATACCAAACGTTTGACTAACGGAATAAGACATTTGAGATAAAACATTTCTATAATTATATAAAATTTTATTTAATCCTTTAGCTATTTTACTAATCTTTTTATCTTTCACATCAAATTTTTTGGAAAGATTCCCATTTATAACTTCTTCAATTCCTTTTGTTATAATTTTAAGATCATCTTTTTTGTTAAATATGTAATCTAATATTTCTATTAAAATTAATCCTATAATTATAATATAGTAAATTTTTTTTACTGAATGATAATAAAATATTAATAGTAAAATTGACAATATTAACAATTTAGAAATAAATAGCATAGTCAACCTCCCCTAACTTATCAAAATATAAGTTATTTTATTATTAGCACTGTAATAGTAGAAAGTTTTGACATTAGAAATAAATTGTTTTCTAACTTAAATAAATCAATATCTAAATGAAATAAGCACTATATTTTATTGCATTTTGCTTTATTTATATACTTTACTATTGTAATGATTATATCATATAGCAGTATAAAACTACAATTGTAACTTTAACTATTACTGTAATTGTCTATTTCTGAAAACCTAAATATCAGCATCTATTTCATAAACAAAAATCCTTACAAAAAAATAAAAACAATGTCAATGCTTTTACTATAAAAAGCCTTATCCTTCCCAAATCAATTATCAGGTGGCCAAAAACAAAGAGTTGCCATAGCTAGGGCTTTGGCCATGTCTCCAGATTTAATGTTATTTGATGAACCCACCTCCGCATTGGACCCAGAAATGGTAGGAGAAGTGCTAGAGGTAATGAAACAACTAGCTAAAGAAGGCATGACCATGATCATAGTAACCCATGAGATGAATTTTGCCAAAGAGGTAGCCGATAGGGTTATATTTATAGATGGTGGTATCATATTAGAAGAAGGCAATCCAGAAGAAATATTTACAAATCCAAAAAATCAAAGAACTCAAGATTTTTTAAAAAGAGTAGTAAGTTAGTGGGACAGTAGAGACAGTTCTTCCTGTCCCACTATTTTAGTGATATAATAAATAAAACATGATTTGTCCATAACTAATTTTCAATAGCTTATAATTTTTCAAAATATTTTGAAGAATTATGGTCTTTATACAAATCACGCCAGGTAATACAATTAAAATGGTATGGTAATAAAATGGGTAAAGGGTTATGGGCTAGAAAGAAGGTGATATCATTTTCAACGAAAGAAGATTTCAGATTTTCCATGAATTAATAAGTAATAATAGTGAACACAGTATTAATAATATGGCTGAAAAATTCCAAGTTACAGAACGAACCATTAGATACGATTTAGATGAAATCAATCTTTTTTTCACAAATAAAGGTTTCCCTATTTTCTTTGGCGTTGAAGACGGAATTATAACAATGGTAAGTAGCCTACATGATAAATCTGAAATAATAGACTTAATAAACCAGATTAGCCTAAACTCTTGGGAATATATATTATCTCCAAAGGAAAGAAAATATATTATCTTAGCAGAACTGTTCTTTGCAATAGATTTTATTACTATAAATTATCTCGCTAATAAATTAAATGTATCTCGCAATACCATAGTAAATGATCTAGACAAAGTAAAGCACTGGTTAATTAATAATCAAATCCATCCTATCTTTGTTCCCAGTAAGGGTTTGGATATTAAAGGAGAAGAAAAAACCATACGCAAAGCAATTCTTCAAATCTTTAGGGAAGCCCTGCCATTAGAACAATATCTAGAATTAATTCAAGACAGTTTGTATTATCACTCTAACAGTCAAAGCTATTCTAACATTCTTTTTAGCTATCTATCCAAAAATATAAATATTGGAAAAGTAAAAAACTGTATAGATACCCTACAAACAGAACTAGATATTATTTTTTCTGATCTAGTATATATAGAATTGATTATATGTTTAGCTATAAGCATACAAAGAATTAAATTAGGCAATAATATATATATTTCAGAAGAGGAGAAACAAGAAATATCTCATACTAAAGTTTCCAAAAAAATAACACTACTGTCTAAAAAAATCTCCAAACAATTCAACATAGACTTTAATACCGATGAAATTACCTATCTTACCCAGCTTATATTGGCAAGCAATACCATTACTATTCCAGTAATTGAAGATTACCCCAATATATTGGAAAGTCAAACCTTCACAGCCCAACTAATAGCCCAAGTTAGCAAAAGATTAAATAACGATTTTAATAAAGATAAAAAACTATATGATGAACTATCTAATTTCATCCCACCTTTTATTTGTAGACAAAAATATAATATACCAATATATAATCCTTACTTAAAAGAAATTCAAGGAAATTATCCTAAAACCTTTGCTGCTGTCAAATCAAGCCTAATATATTTAGAATCCAATTTTAAAAAAACCATAACAGATGATGAGGTGGGCTATATAACATTATATTTTGCAGCTTCTCTAGAAATCCAAAATGAATTCAATATACTAATAGTATCAGGCACTGGATTTTCAACAGCTAATCTACTCTCAGCTAAATTAAAATCCCTATTTAATATCAATATAGTAGCCCTTGTACCCATTAGTGAAGTACCGGAAATATTGGACAAACATAATGTAGATTTAATAGTTTCAACCTCTACTTTTAACATTACAAATATTGACACCCACATACCCTGTGTTGTAGTCAATCCATTGTTAACACAAGAGGATATATTATTGTTTCGACAATATATTAAAAAAATTAGAAAAAACAAAATAGAAAGGATGAGAATATTATGAAAGGTTTTGCAATGTTAGGTATTGGAAAAG
This sequence comes from Tissierellia bacterium, assembly GCA_012728075.1. GTDB lineage: Bacteria > Bacillota > Clostridia > Tissierellales > Tepidimicrobiaceae > Keratinibaculum. The sequence goes on along the minus strand of JAAYFV010000051.1, from coordinate 10,205 downwards.
TCGGATGGATTGAAAAAGAAAAGCCAAAGGCTGGCCCTTATGATGCAATCGTTAAGCCAATTGCAGTAGCACCTTGTACTTCAGATATACACACAGTATTTGAAGGAGCTCTAGGGGAAAGAGAAGATATGTTATTAGGCCACGAGGCAGTTGGTGAAGTGGTAGAAGTAGGTAGTGAAGTTAAAGATTTTAAACCTGGAGATAGGGTAGTAGTCCCAGCTATTACACCTGATTGGCGAACTATAGAAAGCCAAAGAGGATTTTCTCAACATTCTGGAGAAATGTTAGCAGGTTGGAAATTTTCAAACTTTAAGGATGGAGTTTTTGCTGAATTCTTCCACGTAAATGATGCAGACATGAATCTAGCCCATCTTCCAGACAATGTATCAGTAGAAGCAGGAGTTATGATAACTGATATGGTAACCACAGGATTCCATGGAGCAGAACTAGCAGATATTAAATTAGGAGATGTAGTAGCAGTAATTGGAATAGGTCCAGTGGGACTCATGGCTATAGCAGGAGCTAAAATCCAAGGTGCAGGTAGAATTTTAGGCGTAGGTAGTAGAAAAGCTTTAGTAGAAGCAGCAAAGTTTTATGGTGCTACCGATATAGTTAACTATAAAAATGGGCCTGTTGATGAACAGATAATGGAATTAACTAATGGAAAAGGTGTAGACAAGGTAATAATTGCAGGAGCTAAGCCAGATATCATGAAAACTGCTGTGAAAATAGTTAAACCTGGGGGTATAGTTTCTAACGTAAACTACTATGGTGAAGGAGATATAATCCCTATTCCTAGAATAGAATGGGGTAGTGGAATGGCTCATAAAACCATAATAGGAGGTTTAACTCCTGGTGGAAGGGATCGAATGGAAAGGCTAATAGATTTAGTAATATATAATAGAGTAGACCCAAGTAAATTGGTAACCCATACATTCCACGGTTTTGACCATATAGAAGAAGCTTTGATAATGATGAAGGATAAGCAAGAAGATCTTATAAAACCTATAGTATTTGTAGAATAATTTTAGCTATATAAACTAAAAGAGGATGTCCAAAATGGACATCCTCTTTTAGTTTATATATATTTGATAATATTATCATATTTAAGCATAGCTAAAGAAGACAAGTTTACATTGTGTATATCAGCTTTAGTACATACTCCATTTTGAGGATGAAGTATGGGAACATTGGGAGCATCTTCTGATATTATTCTCTGAATTTCCATATATAGCTCTTCTCGCTTTCTAGGATTTGTAGTTCTAGTTGCCTTTTCTACTAGCTCCACTACCTGTTCATTTTCATAGGCACTTAAGTTAGTTTGATTACCTGGCATAAACAAGGGTTTTATAAAGGATGAAGGATCTAAGGTATCAGCATACCAACCAGAAAAATACATATCAAAACCTTCTTGTAATTCATGAGCTCTTGCAAGTGCTTCGTTTGAAACCTTTTTATATTCACAGGTAATCCCTATGGCATTCAAATCCTCCTCTACTAGTTTCAACATAGGATGGGGTTTTTCCCCTGAAAGAAATACCAAGGGTCTATTTAAGTCTATCCCTTCCTCCATTATAATTTTTTTTGCCTTTTGAGGATTGTATTCATAGCCTTTTACATGATCATAAGGTACTAGTCCTGGAGGTATTATGCATTTTGCTTCTACTGCAAGACCGCCAAACAACTCATCTATTATTCTCTGCTTGTTTATAGCATGATTTATAGCTTGTCTAATTCTTGGTTGAACATAGGGTGAGCTTGTATTCTTTAGTTTAAATCCTATGTAAAAAGTAGCTACTAAGTCAACAAACTTTATATTTTCCCCTAATTCATGGAATTTGAGAGTTTCATAATCTTTTTTATCTTCTACTATATAAAAATCATATTCACCATTTATGAAATTCTCCAATGCCTCTTTGTCTCCAACTTTTGCTTCAATTACATCACAGTAAGGCTTTCCTCCTATAAAATTAGGATTAGCCACTAATCTATATTCATCCTCTTCATAACTATCCAATATGTAGGGCCCACATCCTACAAAGTTTCCACCTTTAAGCTCCTCTCGATCCATTACTGCACAACAGCCATGGGATAATAATAGAAGAAATCCGCTAAAGGGGTTTTCTAATTTAATGGATAATCTATATTCATCTAATACCTGAATGCCCTCTACTTCATTGGTTTTTCCTGCCATAAAATCCTTTGCACCTTCAATATAATCTATGAACCAAGTATTAGGTGAATTAAGTTTAGGAGATAGTAATCTCTCTAGAGAATATTTTACATCATAAGCTGTAACCTTCTTTCCATTATGGAATGTGGCATCATTTCTTAAATTAAATATCCAGGTAAGATTATCGTCTTCCACATACCAGGTTTTAGCTATAGAAGGAATAACATCTCCTGTATCACTAATGGTCAATAGACCAGTATGGATATTATTTAAAAATCTTAAACTTTCCATTACATTGCACATAGCTGGGTCTAAGGTTTGAATTGGCGACGAAAGAGCTAAATTTATAATAATAGGTTCCTTTTCTCCAACAATTTCTTGTTGCTCTAGTAGTTTTCTAGTCATCCCATCTAAAAGTTTAGTTACTTGATTTAGTTCTTTCAATGTAGCCATTGTAAACTGGGTATTCATCATGGCGCTTTCCACCATAGACATGGCCTTTTCTGAAGATTTTTCCATCTCATCAGTGGAAAGAACTATGGATTCAAGGCTCTTAGTCTGTAAAGAAATGGCTTCTGTTATCTCATTTATCATCTGAATCATATCCTTGATAGCTTTTTCAATTTCTTCAAAGGCTATACGGGATTCTTGAGCTACTGATGAGCCTTCTCGAACTTTAATATTGCTATTCTCAACAGCCCTAATAGTGGTATTTACATTATCTTGAATATCTTTTATAATATCTGATATGTGATCTGCTGATTCTGCACTTCTATCAGCTAATTTCTTTACTTCATTGGCTACAACGGCAAAACCTCTACCTGCATCTCCTGCTCTAGCTGCTTCTATATTGGCATTTAAAGCTAATAAATTAGTCTGTTTGGCAATACCCCTTATAATATTTAATATATCCTCTATCTGACTAATACTTGTTCTTAAGCTATCTATCTCATTTAGTACATTAGACATGGATTGGTTTATTTCCCCCATAGATTCAATTGTATTATTAACAGCCTTACTACCTTCTTCTACCACATCTAAGGTTGCACTTGCAGTTCTATAGGAATCATTAGAACTAGCATAGAGTTCCTCTGCCATAGCAGAATAATGACTTACTTCATCTACTACCGAATATATATGTTTCACCTGTTCCTCTACCCTATTGGCTATGGAATCTATGGCATTTATCAAATTTTCCGTTTGGTTTGCAGAATCCTCTATTCTTACCTCTAAATTATGTAATAAATTCTCTTCATTTTGCTTTATTAAATGAAGCTGAGATTGGGAATTGGAATTTTTATCTAAACTTGTATCCTTATCCACAGTTTCTACTTCTTTTTCTTCTTGAAAATTTGATTTCTTCTTAAAAACACTAAACATTTTATCCCCCCTTAAACCTACTATTAGTTTTGTTTATCTACAGTATAATTTAAAAATATGGTTTATTCAATACTTTTGTCTAATTATTTTAACTCTTCAGATAGTAGACACTGCACTAGGGACAGATCTTTTTGCATAAATAGACAATATAAAAGAAAAGGCAAATCAAAGCCTATATAGGCTTTGATTTGCTTTTTCTCCCAATCCCATTACTATATTTCTATATTTTTTGCCAACAAGGCTCCTCCTATAGAGCCAGCATATCTACCTAGAGGACCTGTTTTTACTTCACTGCCAATTTCCTCAGAAAGTAACTGGATAAAAGGCTCTAATTCACACAAACCCCCTGTTAGATACAAACTTCCTTTAACTCCGTGTTTATTCAATAGACTTTTTATTCGTCCTATTATGGAATTCACAACTCCCCTGGCAATATCCTCTCTATTGGCTCCACTACCAATAAGGCTTATTACCTCAGATTCAGCAAAGACCGTACACATACTAGTGATATTAATATTTCTCCCTTTTAAAGCCATTTGTGCCATTTCATCAATAGAGACATTTAATGTATTAGCCATAAGCTCCATAAATCTTCCCGTTCCAGCAGCGCATTTATCATTCATAGTGAAATTGGATACATTGCCATCTTCAACAGTTATAATCTTTGTATCCTGTCCTCCAATATCTATTACCGTCAAATCCTCCTGAGCTAAATAATAAGCTCCTTTACCATGACAAGTGATCTCAGTTATGGTCTTGTGAGCATAGGGTACAGAAACCCGTCCATAACCTGTTGCTATTACTTTTGATTTTTCAACATCTATACCTTTTTTCACCAATTCTTCTTTTATCTTATTGGAAGTATCCACACTATTCCAACCTGTTGGCATCACAATATTTAATTTTAAATCATCGTCTTTAAATACAGAAACCTTTGAAGCTGTTGAACCTATATCTATTCCTATATAATTCATATCTATCATCCTCTTAGCTTTTTACCCTTGTTAATCTATAGTGAAAAATCCATTGATTTTAACTGAGCTTCCTATTATTATATTTTTTATAGCATTTTCATCTTCCTTATTATACATAATAGATATTCCACAACTTGATGAAAGCTGTCTAGGGGTAGGTGAAATTACATATTTTATATCCTTTTGTTTTAATAGTGATTCTAGTTTTAAGCCTTGACTATAATTAGGGAATAATATGTAGTGCTTTGCCAACTAAATCATCTCCAAGAAGGCCTCAACCCTAGTCTTTATTTGTCCCGTATCTTCTTCAGAATAATCTGTTTCTATTTTCAATAAAGGTATATCCTTTTCCTTTAGAACTTTTTCAATCTTTTCATACTCTATTGCATAGGTATGACAGAAAGACAAGTTGTAGTATATTACTCCATCTATATTATATTCTTCAGCATATTTAACTATATCTTCTGTCCTTCCTTCATTTGGAGTAAAGCAAGCACAATTTATATCCATATATCTTTCAGCCATATTTCTTACAAGTTCATCAATAGTATCCCCTTCAGTGGATACTTCATTTTCAAAATATCTAGTTCCTGTACAGGTTTCCTCTACCACTATTTCTGCATTTAAACCTTCAACTATTGAATGAAGCTTCCAATTTGGAAGAGCCATAGGGGTACCTGTTACCATTATCCTCTTCTTGCCATTAGGTTTCAATTCCTTTACCCTTTCTTCTAACTCATCACAAAGTTCTTCTGTTTTTTCAATAAATCTTTCTGGATCATCAGAAAAGGCAACTTGACTTACTAACAATGCATCTAAACCACTAATTGGAGAAGGAATATTTTTCCTTAAATCATATAGCCTTTTTAATGCTCTTCTTTTTCTATTACATACATCAATACCTTTTTTTAAACTTTCTACTGTTACTTTATTTCCTGTTAGCTCTTCCATTCTATTTATAAATATCTTTATTTCATCTTCCCATTCTTTGATATTTTTCTCCCTCTTCATTTGAGGAAGTTCCATTACATGAACTGGCATGTACTCATCCATAATTTCCCACGCTTTTTTCTTAGCATCACAAGTAGTTTCTCCTACAATCATATCGCAGGATTGAAAATATGGACAAGTAAGACCTATTTTAGCTCCTGCAAAAGCCTTAACTAAAGGACATATATTTCTAGGTAGAACCTTTTCTCCATCTTCAATCCAAAACTGGCTTCCTGAGCAAAGCCCTACACCTATAGCCTTTGTAGCAAGTATTACCTCGTCTGGAACAAATACACAGAAGGTTCCTACTACACTTCCACCTTCCTTTTTATATTTTTCCAATTCCATTATTCTAGCACCATGTATTTCAGCAACTACATAATTAAAATAATTCATTGCATCTGGCCTATTTTTTTGAGTTAAATAAATATCACCAAATTGCTCTGGTAAAGCTGCACAAAGAATATCATGTTTCTCAATATCCATATTTGGATCCTGCCACATCTTTTTATAATCGCCCACAAAAATTCCCCCTTACATATTTTGTTCAGCCTAGATTATAACATTTGAAATATAAAAAATATATAATTATTGATATTTATAATATTAATCGTTAAATTATTAATTATTTTTATAGGCCAAGATGTGGCATCAGGTGGCATCAGGGACAGATCATTTTGCATTTTTGCATACAAGTTTTATTATTCTTTTTCTCCTATTATTCATCTAAATCATCCCCTGAAAAATTATACTTTTCAATTATTTCCATTGCTTTCTCTACACCTTTTTCAGTAAAATATACTGATTTGGACTTATGACTTCCACTTATTAAACCCTCGTCAACTAACTCATAAAGTATACTAAAAGGATAACCTTTCCAGCTTCTATGATATGTTTTATCATACTCTTTTTCTTCCCATGAAGTTAAATAAAGTAATGCTAATACTAATTCCTTAATAGTTTCTACATTAACCATCTTTCTAACTCCTCTATAATTAATCTTTATTCTGTAATATTTTGAATTGGGCAACTGTCATCCGAAGGTATAAAAAAACAATTATTGATAAACTCAGGATAGCATTTCTTACCAACTTGATTTTAAAATTTAAATAGATTTAATCCAACTTCTTCATCAAATTTTCTATCTACTACTCCCTCTATTACATCTATAACTATCTCCCCTGTCGCACTAATTATTGCTGATGTTAGATGACCTCCAAATACTTTGTTTTCTTCATTTGCAAGATTAATATGAATATGCAGATAGACTTCTCCATTCATTTGAGATATATTCCCTACAAGGCTTGTAATCTCCATATCTCCTGTTAGTTCCTTGGAGTGATATTCTTTGGTATTAGTTTCAAATAGACCTATTACTGCTCTATTGGTAGCACCAATGCCAGAAATAGTACCTAATTTAATGTCTTCTTTTTCACACAGCTTTTTAATAGATTCTACTATCTCTTCCCCTTTTTCCAATCTAATTACATACTTAGAATCAAATTTTTTAAACTCCATATTTATCCCTTCCTTCTATACAATCTTCACTTTACCATACTATCACTAGACTAATACTATCTTTAGATATATATTTCTATTGAAATACTAAGACAATATATTAGTAAGTTCACACTAGGCCTTATATTTTTGGTTAAATATATATTCTACTTCCTGGATATTGCCTCTAGCATAATCTACTATCCTATCTGCTGTTAAAATTTTACCCTCCTCATCTACTACCTTTACACTACCTCTTACTGGTTTGGTCTTTAGGGCTCTTGCATATTTAAACTCATCTACTTCTCCCCATAGATAAGGTACTGGTAAGAATCCTGCTGCAAATATCTTATAAAATCCTTCTGCTGAATATGGATTGTCTATATATTTTTCGATTCCCAAGATAATGGTATTTGCAGAGTCTATCAACTCTACCATCCGTTTTTGGACATCTTCATTTTTGCTCATATCTTCTATTTTCCCATTCCATCTCAATTCCCTATATTTTTGCAATGAATACTGGGTAATCTGTATGCTTTCATTTATCACATCTGGTGTTGCAAGATGAGAGGCTTCTGAATAACTAACCACATGTATAATTGGAGGACTAGTTTCGTCATGAGGATCTATATCATCCATAAGGGCTGTAACTGCTGCTAATTGGATTTTAGCTTCTTCTAAATCAGGTTTGAAATAGTCTAAACCTGCTCTAGGCTGTAATATAACCTTGAAATTAGAATCCTCTAAACTTTTAACTAAAGTAAGCATAGCCCTAGATTTAGCTAAATCTTGAATCCCCCATGTATATCTTGGAGTATTGAGCATATTCTGCAATATAAGAGTTTTTATTCCCATATTCTTTGCAAGTTTAGCAGCTAAATAGGCAGATACAATATAAGTCACATCATCTGCACCTCTAAATGCAAAGTGATGAGGTACATTAGGTTCAAAAGGCTTGCCTGTACTTGCAATGTATTTTAAGGTTTCAATATGCTGTTTTAAATTAGTATATAAATCATAAGGGCCTCTACCATCAAGCTTATTAAACCACCATAAAGATAGGGCATGCCAACATATATTAATAGTCTCTTCATATATCCTTGCTAACTCTGGTATATTCTTAGTCCCAGCATAAGTTCTCAGCAACAAAGGTCTAGAAGCCTCCCATATCATCCTATATTCCTCAGGAGAATTTATAGGCACTCCACCACCATTAGGTCTGCCTCCCCAATCTTCACCAAAATTAGATTGAGTTAATTGAGAAGTACCAATAGACAAAATATCTAAATATCCCGTATCGGCTAAATACTTCGCCCAAGATATAAACTGTTTTACAGACTCCTCCCTACTTACAGAAGACGAATAAGGCCCTACATGGGCTCGCATCAAAGGAACAAAGGGGCCTGTTTTTTGGGCATTAAGCCTCTTTTCAACTGTATCATCAAAGGTCCCATATTCCTCATATGTAGCCCGATCCACTGGCTTAAAAGTATCATATTTATGGGATTTAATAATTTCTTTGCCAAATTCCATTCTAAGATCGTCATATTGGCTTCCCTCTAATATGTCCCTTGGAATTCTCTCTTTAGGAACACCCATCTTACTCAAAGTTTCAGCAACAGATTCTCCACCTTTAAAAGTCTTTATAAATCCTTTGTGAACTTTACTTATTACTTCACATGTATGAGGTAATCCTGCAAAAATTACGGATTTAATAGACCCTCCTTGGTAGTACAGCATGTTTTCCCCTTTTAACCTATTCATAAGATAGCCTACCATATTTACAGCTTCATCTTCATCTAATCTGTAGCTTATTCCAATATGGGTAACCTTATTTTCAATTATCCAGTCTAATACTCGCTGTTGATTTGGTTCATGTTTAATATTGTCCATAGCTTCTGATATAATTTCATCTCCAATGATTACTTCATAACCACAATCTCGTAACAATTCAGCAGCTGAAATGAGCCCTAATGTATGGGCATCAAGAGAAGGCTTTATGAAGGCAAATATATCTCTATCTACTGAATACATATCTTATCCCCTCCATGGAACAGTATATTTTTCTGTATGAGTAAATAAGGGACTCAAAAATAGTCCCTCAATTAATAATACCCAATACATATATTTTAAAACAAAATTATATAGATTATCAATAGGGAAATTATCCTTACTAAACATGTAAAAGGAGAACTATTTAAAGAGCATATAGATACTCATAATTCCGATATAGTCGGTAGATATCTAGTTAAGATCGGCAACAAAGAATATGATACCATAAGGCAGATCTACTTCAACAACCACAATGGACTGGTAGAGAATTATATAAATACCGTGTAGACGAAAAATAATGGGACAGGTAAAACATCCCCTGTCCCACACTGTCCATCTTATCTATTATAAATTCTGTATATGATTGTAGCTACTTCAGCTCTTGTAGTATTTTCATTAGATAAGAACTTGCCATTGTTTCCTTCCATGACCTTAGCTTTAACAACCTTAGCAATATCTTCTACTGCCCATGCTGCTATATCATCTTTGTCTGTAAATTGAGCTAATAAAGTGTCTATTTCTTTTTCACTTAACTCTATATCTATGATATTGCTAAGCATTACAGCCGCTTCTGTTCTTGTAATCTTATCATTTGGCCTAAAAGTACCATCTCCATAGCCTTTAGCAAAACCTAATTCTTTTATCGTAGCTATATAATCAGCATACCACTCATCAGCACCAACATCTGTAAACTGGTCTTTATATCCAACTAATTCTGTTTCTAAGCCATTGATCATCATAACGACAAATTCTGCCCTAGTTATTTCATCATTTGGTCTAAAGGTTTCATCTGAATAACCATGAATTACATTTTTAGCAACCATAGATTCTACATATAGTTTAGCCCAGTGATTAGCTATATCTTCAAAGGTCTTATTCGATTCCAATATAATATATTTACTAAAGTGATCTAAGTTTAATACAACTTGATTATCAATTATCTTACCAGTTACAAATTCTAATGCATTGTCCTGTTCCCTAAGATAATAAGCTGCTAACTTATCCTTATCTCCCAAACCTTAAACATCAATTTTTACAACGATAGGTGATTTAAATTTAGGAGCTTCGGTTATTTTACCATTTTTGACTATCTCTAGATTTAAGTTGATCACCTTTTTGACATCCTGATCTTCTGCATT
>JAAYFV010000050.1 GCA_012728075.1 Tissierellia bacterium | reverse complement strand
GCTAAAGTATTGGTAGAAAATTTCGGAATTGGAACTATTTCTAATGTGGAAGATGATATAGAAATGTTTATGAAGGCATAAAAATGTAGTGCAAAAATGCACCAGGGCGGGCTCTGGTGCATTTTTATATTATAAATGAAAACATGGGTAAAAATAGAATGCTTACAATATAATGAAAATATAATAATGGAAACAGGTATGTCAAAATGGCCACTGTAGAATTTCAAAGGATTGTATTAGAAGAAATTACTAGATCTTAAGTTAGTACGTTCTTCTAAACATATAAGATAAAGGGGTGTAATTTATAATATGAGTAAAGGAATAGATAATCTAGATAATTATGGATTAATATTTAAAGAAGTACTAGATTTGACAGACGATGGATTTGTAATTACATCTCCAGATGGAACAATATTGGAGATTAATAATTCTTATTGCGATTTTTTAGGCATCAATAGGGAATATGCTATAGGTAGAAATATTAGAGATTTTATAAAAAACACAAACTTCTCAAAGGAAGGATAATTTACTAGTAAGTATAAATTGTGCTGCAATTCCAAGTGAATTGATGGAATCAGAATTATTTGGATATGAAGAAGGTGCCTTTACAGGGGCCATGCCTCTTCATATGCAAGCTAAATTACTAAGGGTCCTGGAAGAAAAAGAAGGTGGATATTATCCTATTCCAGTTGATATAAGGATTATAGAGGCCTTAAATAAGGATCTAAAAAAGCTAGCAAATCAGAAAAAATTTAGAGAAGTTCTATATTACAGGCTAAATGTAATAAATATTAGAATCCCGCCTTTGAGAGAAAGAAAAGAAGATATAATGGTTTTTAGTAATTATTTTTTAGATGAACTAAACAGAAAAAATAAAACAAAGGTTATTATCAATAAAAAAGGCTCAAGAATTACTTATGAATCACAAATGGGATGGAAATATTCGAGGATTAAAAAATGTGATAGAAAGTGCTTATGTATTAGCGGAGAATAATTGTATAGGTATAAAAAACTTACCATCTAATCTTTTAGCTTATTATGTAGATGAAGGTTCTAATGTAAATAAAGGATTATTAAATAATATATTAAATGAATTTAAAAAAGACATAATAATAGAAACTTTAATTTTTTATTTTTAGTAGGTATTTAATTTCTAAAAACCATAGACTAGGATCTATATAAATATGATATAATATTAAGACATAGTAAAACGGGGGTGTTAGAATGACCAATGAAGAGTTTCAAAGGATCGTACTTGAAGAATTGAAAAGTTTAAGAGAAGGACAGGAAGACATCAAAAAAGAGCAGGTAGAATTGAAAAAAGGGCAGGTAGAATTGAAAAAAGGCCTTGAGGCTGTTATTGAACAAACTGCAGACTTAACAGAATTTAGACAAGAAGTCAAAGAAGAACTATCAGAAATTAAGTCTACTATTTCCAGAATAGAAATTGCAACAGCAGACAATTGGAGCGACATAGCCAGAATTAAATCTCTTATATAATGTAGTGCACCAGGTGTAGTGCACCAGGGACAGTCCCTGGTGCACCTGGTGCACTGGTGCATCAAATAAATTCTTTAAAAGGCATGGTAAAATTTAATTCATTGGCTAAATATTTTCTTTTCTCATTATCCAATCCAGCTAATTTCAATTGTTTCTTAAAATTACATTTAAAGGTCCAATACTTAACCAAAATATAAATAAGCCAAAAAGGGAGAATTATTAAATATAATAGGAGTTTTATAATTAGTTTTATCCAGGGAAAAACCTTAATTACATTAGCTGTCATAGCTTATTTATTAGTCATGGCAGAAATATCCTTCATGGATAGCATATAGGACTTTGCCATATCTAATGCTGTCTCTTCAGGTATTCCTGATTCTACTAATTCCTTATACAAACTTCCTACAGCCTGCCCTATGTTTTTACCTGCTTCAGCAGAATAAAGAGTATTAACTACTCCAGTAATTAATTGTGGTATTTTATCTGTAATTGTATCAAGCATTTCAGCCAATTCTTTTACATCATTTGAATGAACTTCACCCATTTACATAACCTCCTTAAATAAATTGGAATACAAGATTCACTGATTTTTTAGCAGTAGATAATAATTGGGTAACTATCTCTAAAGGTTCCAATGCAGATTTAATTTGAGATATAACTATAATATCCTCTTTTATTTTAGATTCAGGAACCTTAGCAAAAACACTGTCCAAAACTTCCTGAGGCACATCTTTTATTTGATTAGAAACTAAGTCAGCTAATTTTATGGTAAAGGCTAATTCTTCCCTACATTGGGGGCAGTATTTAAGATGATTAATTAGTTTTATCTCATTTTGTCCTTCTATAGTTTTATTTACATATTGAATAATATAATCCTCCATTAGTTGGCATTCCTCATTCATCCTAGATCCCTCCTTCTGCTAATAGTGGCCTAAGCTTTTTCTTTAAATAATAAACCCTGCTTTTAATGGTTCCTTCTGGAATTCCACTTATACTTTCTATTTCCTTATAGGTAAGGCCAGCATTGAAAATTAAAAATAATAGTTCCCTATCTTCTGATGCCAATGTATTAAGAGAATTTTCTATATCCATGGAATTTATTGCATGGTTTAGGGGATTAGGTTCATTGGGTGTTTTTTCCATATCTATTTCTTCCAAACTATGAAAATCCTTATCCTTATAATGTCGCCTATAGAAATCTGCAATTTTCCTTCTAGCTATGCCAATAGTCCAGGTTTTAAAAGAAGAATCCCCCTTATAATTATCTAGGCCCTGCCAAATTGCCAGTATAGTCTCTTGAAATATGTCCTGAACATCTTCTGCATTTGAAACCCTTGAGAGGATGTAATTATATAGGATTCTATTATAAGGCTCCATTAAGTTTTCGAATTCTATCCCATCTACATCCCCCCTAAAAGTTACTTTCATATACTTAGTCGGATAAAAGGTGGGAAAGGTTCAAATTTTTTTAAAATATTTAGCACAATAATGCTTTGTCTATTAAACTATAGAATCTATAAAAATATTAGTAAAGGGAAGACCACCCTTGACAAATATTTTTAAGCTTCAAACGGCTATTTTGGCAAAACAATTGTATAGAATATTTCAAGAAAAAACCTGTCACTTAACTTTACAACCTAGGTGAGAAGATTTGTAAGGATGTTTATTTGCAAAATAGCAGAACGTATGTTATAATATATGAGTTGTAAAAGCAATAAAAATACAGTCTTCATTAATATTCAATTTTAAATTTTCCAAAAGAAGTAAATTAAAATTTATATTAAGACTATTTGCTAACACAGGTGGATTTGTGTTAGTTTTTTATTTCATAAAATTTAATTTAAGGAGGTGTTATAATGACAAAAGAAATGATAATTTCACTAATTGTTTTATTTGTAATAACTGCATTTACTAATGTTTTATCTACATTAAAAACCATATTCATGTCTAAAAAGATTATGAAGCCAGTATATTTGTTAGTGTTTGTAGATGCTATAATATTTGCAACCATAGTTAGTAAGGTAACTAGTGGCGATGGCATTCAATTTATAATTTCATATGCCTTAGGGAGATCTGTAGGAGTTTTTATAGGGGATAAATTAGAAGATCGTTTGGCCCTTGGTGTATTGGAGATAGATTTGTTTTTAAATAATAAACATAAGATGATTCAATTATCTGATAGACTAAGAGAAGTAGGATACACAGTGAATAACTATTCTGGAAGGGGAAATAATGGCAATAAAAGATACAAGATAGAAGTTGTTTTAGCTAGAAAAGAATTTGATACGTTTAAACATATATTAAATGAATATGGCATAAAAAATCCTACTCTAAAAATTAAAGATCTATATAAAGTAGATGGAAAGATTACCATTACAAGTGCCTAATTCTTCCCTTTCTTTTTTACATATGGTGCACCAGGATTTGTCCCTGGTGCACTAAATTCTATAATAATGCTTCCTTCAAAGTATGCCATGCTAAAACAGCACATTTTACCCTAGCAGGCATATTAGATATGTTTTGAAAAGCTATAGCATCTTCCAGTTTTTCCAGTTCTTCTTCATTGTCTATATCACTTTTAATCATGGCTAAAAAGGTATTTACCAAATCCAGTGCATCTTCTATGGTTTTACCCTTTACCAAATCTATCATAATGGAAGTGGAAGCTTGGGATATGGCACAACCAACCCCTGTGAAGGAAGCATCTTCTATTATATTATCATTTAATTTAAGCTGTAAGGTTATATCGTCACCACAGCTAGGATTATGTCCTCTTTCAGTAATATCTGGTTCTTTTAGAGCTTTTTTATTATGTCCACTTCTATTATGTTCCATAATAATTTCTGAATATATAGAATCAAGATCCATATCCAAACCACTTCCTTACTTTTTTTATTCCTTCGATAAATTGATCTATATCTTCTGTATTATTATATAGATAAAAACTTATTCTAGAGGTGGCGGGGATTTTTAAATAGTTCATTAACGGCTGGGCACAATGATGGCCTGCTCTAATGGCTATACCATAGGTATCTAAAATGGAAGCTATATCATGGGGATGTATATCCTCTAAAGTAAAAGATATAATGCCTCCTCGCATATATAAATCTATTGGTCCTTGAATATCTATATAGGGTAGTTTTAGCATTTTATCTAAAGCATATTCTACTAGTATTTCCTCATGTTTTTGTATATTGTTTAAACCTATATTTTCTAGATATTCAATAGCTGCCCTAAGCCCCACAGCACCTTCAACATTTTGAGTTCCAGCTTCAAATTTATAAGGAATTGGTGCAAACGTTGCTTCTTGTTCATATACATATTCTATCATATCCCCGCCGGTTAAATAGGGGGGCATATTTTCTAACAATTCTTTTTTTCCATACAAAATTCCTATTCCCATTGGCCCTAACATTTTATGAGCAGAAAACCCAAAGAAATCTACATCTAAATCTTGTACATCTACTGGCATATGGGGAACACTTTGAGCTCCATCTACTATTATGATAGCTCCCATTTTATGCCCATATTCTATTATTTGCTCAATTGGATGAATAGTGCCTAGAACATTTGACATTTGAGCAATAGATATAATTTTAGTTCTAGTTGTTATTTTTTCTTTTATCTCTTTTTCAGATATTCTACTATTTGCGTTTAAATACATATATTTTAAATTAGCCTTTTTTTCTTTTGCAACTCTTTGCCAAGGTAGAATATTACTATGATGTTCAGAAATAGCTAATACTATTTCATCCCCTTCATTTATAAAATTCATTCCATAAGAATAAGCAATTAAATTTAAAGATTCAGTAGTATTTTTAGTAAATATAATTTCTTCACTGTGTTTAGCATTTATAAATTCTTTTACTTTTTTACGAGCTAGATCGTATTCTTCTGTAGCTAAAACGCTTAGTTTATGGGCACCTCTATGAGGATTGCCATGGGATTTTTTGTTGTAGTCACTTATTGCTTCAATTACTTGTATAGGTTTAAGTGTTGTGGCACTATTATCTAGATAAGCTAATCTATTTCCATTTATTTTTTGTTGAAGTATAGGGAAATCTTCTTTTATTTGATGAGGATTTAGCTTAGGCATCTATAAGTCTCCTCTCTATTTCATCAAATATGATTTCTTGCAAATATTTATAAGGAATTCTATCGATAATAGGCCTAAAGGATGCTTCAACAACTAATTTTTTAGATTCCCTTTCATCTAAACCTCTACTCATTAGATAAAAAAGTTTATTTTCATCAATTTGTCCTGCACTAGCTGCATGTTCCCCTTCCACATCGTCTTCATCACATAATAGGGCTGGAATAGAGTCAGATTTTACAGTAGGGTCTAATAATATTACATACTCTTCTTCAACCCCTTTAGAATGTCTAGAACCCCTTTTAAAATCTAAATTTCCTCTAAATACTTTTTTCGAATTATCCTTTAGTACACCCTTAGTTTCTATATTGCTTATACTTCTAGGTCCTTTATGAATCATAGTATATTCTAAATCCATTTTTCGAATTCCATCTCCTAGATATATGGAAGATAAATTAGATCCACTAGCTTCTCCATCTAAATAGGTTCTATAGTTAGAGCCACTAATATAGCTTCCCAGTTCCACTGATATCCAATTTACTTTACCATTACCTTCTACATAAGCTATATTTGAATCGAAACTTTGGGAAGAATCTCCCAGTCTCTGGATTTTTATTATATTTACTGTTGCATTTTCTTTTGCATATATGACTGTAAGGCCATTATGCAAAGTTTCTATTTTTTCATTAGAATAATAATCCATAATTATATTAACTTCACTGCCTTCTTCGGCAATTATAAGGTTTTTATCTACTAATGTAGGGTTATTTTCGTCCATATGAAATTCTAATTTTACCGGTTCAACAATCTTAGTATTTCTAGGAAGTCTTAGCTGTATACCAGCGTTGTAGTACTTTTTAGCAAATGATGTAAACTTATCTCCTACACCTGAAAATTCTATATCAAAATATTTATTTTCACTTTCGCTTATTCTATTTATTTTAACTTCCTTTGGAAATTTACCTTCAATTTTTATATAATCCTTTTTATAATCGTGGACCTTAGGGAATTCAAAATCCTTTAGGCCTATTCTCTTCCAAAGCATAATATACTACCTCCTTAACCAATAGTGCCTTCCAGCTCTATATTAATTAAATTATTTAGTTCTACAGCGTATTCTAAGGGTAATT
Source organism: Tissierellia bacterium (assembly GCA_012728075.1). Taxonomy (GTDB): domain Bacteria; phylum Bacillota; class Clostridia; order Tissierellales; family Tepidimicrobiaceae; genus Keratinibaculum. The sequence continues at coordinate 13,072 of JAAYFV010000050.1, read as the reverse complement.
CCTTGGTTATTGGTTCCACAAAACCTCTGACTATCATTGCTTTTGCCTCTTCCTCACTTATACCCCTGCTCATAAGATAAAATATGGCTTCATCACTAATTCTACCTATTTTAGCCTCATGGCCTATGTCTATATTGTCATTATTCAATTCTATAATTGGCAATGTATCGGATTTAGAAATATTATCTAGCATTAGGGATTCACAGGATACCGTTGATTTGCAGCCATAAGCATTTTCTGCCACTCTAAGAAGGCCCCTATAAAAAGCATAACCTCCATCTTTAGAGAGGGATTTTGAATTAACCGTAGATGTAGTATGGGGGGCAGCATGGACTACCTTAGTTCCAGTGTCTAAGTGCTGACCTTCTGCTGCAAAGGTAATACCAGTAAATTCTGATCTAGCTCCTTCTCCCCTCAATATGCTCATAGGGTATAGCATAGAAACTTTGGAGCCAAAGGAGCCTGAAATCCATTCAATAGTACCATTTTTATCTACTACTGCTCTTTTAGTATTTAAGTTATACATATTTTTCGACCAATTTTCAATAGTACTGTACCTAAGGGTGGCATTCTCTTTTACAAATAATTCTACACAGCCTGCATGAAGATTATTTACTCTATACATTGGAGCAGAACAGCCTTCTATAAAATGAAGTTTTGCTCCTTTTTCCACGATTATTAAAGTGTGCTCAAATTGTCCTGCTCCAGGAGCGTTGAGTCTAAAATAGGATTGAAGGGGAATATCAACCTGTACTCCTTCAGGAACATACACAAAAGAGCCTCCAGACCAAACAGCCCCATGGAGTGCAGCAAATTTGTGATCATTTGGGGGGATTAGTTTCATAAAATATTCCTTCACAACATCCTCATATTCCTTTAAAGCGGTTTCCATATCTGTGTATATTATACCTTGGTCTATTAGTTCTTGTTTAATATTGTGATATACTACTTCTGAATCATATTGAGCTCCTACTCCTGCTAAGGATTCCCTTTCTGCTTGTGGTATGCCCAATAGTTCAAAGGTTATTTTTATATCCTCTGGCACATCATCCCAGCTATGTTTCATATCTGTATCTGGCCTAATATAGGTTATAATATTATCTATATCTAAACCAGATAAATCCGCTCCCCAAGTGGGAATTGGTTTATTATTGTATATCTCTAGGGACTTTAATCTAAAATCCCTCATCCATTCAGGTTCATTTTTTTCTCTTGAAATCTCCATTATTATGTCTTCCGTTAAACCTTTGTCTGTTTTATATCTATAGGTAAAATCATTTTTTATATCATATATTCCCCTATCAATATCTTCAATATAAGTTTTTTTTCTCTCCATATTTTTCACCCCTATATATTGGAAAATTCAGCTTTGATATTTTCATAGCCTATTTCATCTATTTGATTAGCAAGCTCTACTCCACCAGTTTTAACTATCTTTCCATCCATCAATATATGAACATAATCAGGTTCAAGATATTCAAGTAGTTTATTGTAATGGGTTATTACTAAAATAGAGCATTTTTCATCTTTTATTTTCATGACGCTCTCAGCTACAATTTTAATAGCATCTACATCTAAGCCAGAATCTGTTTCGTCTAAAATAGCTAATTTAGGTTCTAATATAGACATTTGGAGTATTTCATTTTTCTTTTTTTCTCCTCCAGAAAATCCTAGATTTAAATAACGTGAAGCATAGGACTCGTCCATGCCCAAATGTTCCATTTTTGTTTTTAATAATCTTCTAAAGGGGATAATCTTTTGCATCTCTCCTGTAATAGATGTTTTTGAAGTTCTTAAGAATTCTTCAACTGTAATACCCGGGATTTCTTCTGGATATTGGAAGGATAGAAAAATTCCCTTTCTAGCCCTTTCATCAGCTTTCATTTCATTTATAATCTCCCCATCAAATTGAATTCCCCCTTGAGTAATTTCATATGAAGGATGCCCCATGAGAGTGTAGGCTAATGTAGATTTTCCACTTCCATTAGGGCCCATGATGACATGAGTTTCGCCTTCTTTTATTTGAAGATTTAAACCCTTTAATATTTCTTTATCTTCTATGGTAACTTTTAGATCATTTATATTTAATAGATATTTTTCCATAAAAACACTCCTTTATATCAAATATTAAACGATAACTATTATCATTATCATTTAATATTTATACCACTAATTTTAAAAATTAAACCTACTAATTTACTGGGAATTAATTTTTGTACTAGAGTCATACTTAAGTGCATTTTTATGTTATAACATGTATACAGATAAATTGTACTTGAAGAGAATAGATGGAAAAGGATAATTCATAATTATCAAGTGAAGGGATTAAAGGTTTCTAATATATTCCCATTCAAAAACCATTAAACCAGCTATAGCCGGTTTAATGGTTTCTTAGCATATTGATTAAATAATCATTTTTTTCGACTAATTTAAAAATAGGTACTCCTATTACAGATACTACTATAAGTTGAGAAAGCATTATTTGACCAGTAACTAAAAAGAAACTAACGGGAACTTCCGACAAAAAGAATATTTCTAAACCTATGATAAAACTAAATACTGCTGGCCATATACTAGCTAAGTATATATTTTTTGTTTTACTCATACAATATAAGGCTAAAAAGCTAGCTAAGGTGCCAAATATTACATCGATTATCCCAAAGGGACTTCCTATATTAGCTATAGCACAACCTAAAGTAAGAGGTAATATATAAAAAGGATCAATATAAGCTAGTAGCGTCAATATTTCAGAGAATCTAAATTGTAATGGACCGTAGGCTAATGAAGGCAAAGAATAGGTCAATACCACATATAAAGCTGCAATAATCCCTGCCTTTACAAGTCTATTTGTATTCATCTACATCCCCTCCTACTCCAAAATCCGTGTTATTCCATAGTATTTCAATATTATCATATTCTTCTAAATAGGAGTAATTTTCTTTAAACCAATGGATTAATTCCTCATCTCTTTTCACGGGAGTAGAATTTTCTACATAGATATTGATACATCCATAATCAAAATGTTCTTGCAGAATATCCATATCCTTTGAGATCATTTCCTTAGTTTGCCCCTTGATTCCCACCAATAAACATATTGATTTAAAATATTTAGCTACATCTCTGTAGTCAGTAAAGTATACTCCCTTATTTAAATAATTGTTTCTGAAGTTATTATTAAATGTTTCAATTCCACACTTGAATATGATGTCTATGCCCTTGAAATAATCTACTATTTCATGAAGTCTATGCCTATAACAATAATGGCTTTCAAAATATAGCCTTTCTATTCCCTTTAAATGGGCAATATTTTTTATAGTTTCAAGGGTTTTCTCTGGTAATTGAAACACAGAGGCAGAATTTATAACTTCCAACTGTTTAAATTCTCCAGTTACATTATTTAAAATATCTTGGTTAAATTTATTTATTTGATTATCATCATCACAGTTATCTCGAATATAATCGCAAAATAAACAACGTCCCCATTGACAGGGACGTGATTTTAAAAGTACAATTTCTCGTGGGTTTTTTCCCAAAATCCTATTGTATCTTATCATTAACATCACTCCCTTGTTTTTTTCAGTGGGTACCAAGGAAACACTAAAATATATAAAAGACTATTATAATTTATCATATGTAAAGCAAAAATACAAGGAAACACTTACTATTAACTTTATCTAGAAATATTTTCAATTTCAATGGTATAATATTAACAATAGAGGTGATTAAGATGGAAGATAAAAACTTAAATACTAAAGAAAAAATTTTATCTACTACCATTGAATTATATGGACTTAAGGGAGATATTACCGTAAGAGAAATTTGTGAAAAAGCTGGAGTAAATGTAGCTTCTGTAAATTATCATTTTGGTTCAAAAGATAATTTATTAAAAGAGGTAGAAAAACATTATTCTGGATTATTATTTGATATACAAAACAAAATAATAATGGATGAGATGCAAGAGCCTAGAGAAAAATTAATAGACTGGGCAGATGCATTGATGAAGTTTGTTCTAGATTATCCAGCATTAATAATGCTAGTAACAAATTTAGTTTTACAAGATAAGAGCTATAATCCAGAAATCATAGATAAAATTTTAGGGAGTATAGAGTCTAAGAAAAACATCCAAAATATAATATATTCTATTACACACATAGACGATGAAGAAATTTTAAATTTTAAATATATGCAATTATTTTCTGGAGTAATAGGACCTATTATTTTTCAGATGATACCAAATATTAAGGATACTAATAATGTGTTTATGGATTTAAATAATGAAGTAGAAAGAAAAAAATATATAGAAAATTTAGTGGATACCATAGTGAAATAATAAATATGTATTGATTTTAAAGTAAAAGAGTAATAAAATGTATTTAAACAGATGTTTAAAATAATTGTTTAAATACATTTTTTTATTTGGAGGTGATTACTTGGAAACTGTAGCAAATTTCATTGTAAAACATAAGAATATTATAATAATTTTGTACTTAATATTATGTATAGTAGCATTTATAGGGAATAGATTTGTAGAAGTGAATTATGATTTAAGTTTATATTTACCTAAAGATTTAAATTCAATTAAAGGGAAAAATATATTAGAAGAAGAGTTTGGTATAGGCGGCATTGCTTACATATTAATAAAGGATGAACCTTTCAATGAAATAGAAAACATAGTAAAGGATGTTGAGGCCATAGAAGGAGCAAGAGAGGTAATATGGCTTGGAACTGTAGAGGATATATTTAAACCCGAAGATTTTATGGATGAAAATATAAAAAAAGAATTTATTTCTGGAAATTCTAATTTAATCCAAATACGTTTTGTCAATTCAAATGATTCATTAGAAACTGTGGAAGCTATAGAAGAAATAAAAAATATTCTAGGGGAAAAGGGGATGGTAGGCGGTCCTGCTGCTGTTTCTCACGATTTACAATATACAACAGCTAAGGAAGTAAAATATTATTCTTTATTAGCTTTTGTGATAGTTTCAATAATATTATTTTTATCTTTAGAATCTTTTATTGAACCAATATTGTTTTTTATCACTATAGGAGCAGCAATTATATTAAATATGGGGACAAATATAATATTTGACAATATATCATTTACTACACATTCTGTAGCAGCTATAATCCAATTAGCAGTGTCTATGGATTATTCTATATTTTTGCTACATAGATATGTAGAGGAAAAAGAAAAGCATAAAGATAAAGAACAGGCTATGATTGAATCGATACATAAAACTTTTATTTCAATATCATCTTCATCCTTGACTACTATTGCAGGTTTTTTAGCTCTTATGATTATGAAATATGCTATTGGGAAAGATTTAGGTATGGTTTTAGCCAAAGGAGTGTTTTTTAGCTTATTGTCTGTAGTTACTTTACTTCCAGTTTTGATTTTATTATTCGATGAAGCGATTGAAAAATATAAACATAAAGTTTATATGCCAAGTTTTAAGAAATCTGCAGTTTTTATCATAAAAAGAAAGTATATATTTTTAGTAGTAGCAATACTAATAGCAATACCAGCATATCTAGCTCAGTCCAATGTAAAATATTACTATGCGAATGAAAAAATTTTACCAGAATCTTCTGATTCTAATATAGCAATTAAGGAAATAGATAAATTATTTTCAAATAAAAATCAATTGGCTTTGATTTTACCTAAAGGGAATAAGCTAAAAGAATTTCAGCTTATAAAAGAATTAGAAGCTATGGAAGAAGTAGTAGATGTAAAAGAATTGTATTCCATGGTAGATGTAGTAATTCCAGAAACTTTCATACCAGAAGACATAAAAGATAATTTCCAATCAGAGCATTACTCTTTAATCAATATAAATTTAAATTTGCCAATGGAAGGGGATATTACTAAGGATAGTTTAAATAAAATTAAAACAAAAGTATCCAATTATTATGAGGAATGGTATATAACTGGAGAATCGGCTATATATTCTGATTTACAGAAGACTACAGCAAAAGATTTTAAAAATGTAAATATACTATCTATAATTTTAATATCTAGCATAATTTTAATTGCATTTAAATCTATATCAATTCCTTTAATTTTAGTTTTTATTATTCAGTTAGGAATTTGGATTAATTTAGCCATTCCATATATACAAGGAACAGAACTAAATTTTATTAGTTTTATAATAATAGGAGCTATACAATTAGGTGCAACGGTAGATTATGCAATATTATTTACATCTAGGTATAAAGAAAATTTAGAAATAATTAATAATCGAAATGATGCATCAATTCAAACAATAAAGGATACGGGAAGATCTATACTTACGTCAGCATTAATACTATTTACTGGTACTTTTAGTGTGTATTTGATTACAAGCATGTCTAACACTAAAGAATTAACTCTTTTAATAGGTAGAGGAGCTATTATATCTTTAATTTTAGTTTTAATGGTCCTTCCATCTTTATTGATTATGTTCGATAAAATTATTAAGGTTAGCACTTTTAATTGGCCTAAAACCAATGATAGAAGGAGGCGATAATTTTGAGAAAAATAGTTTCTATCTTAATAATATTGAGTTTAATATTTTCTGGATTTTCTATAGGATTTGCAGAAGTTTTTAAGGATGAAACTATATATACAAACTTAGACTATAATGGAAATCCTCAAAAGATTGTAGTAGTCAATAGAATTCATGGTGATATTCAAAATGAATATCAAGATAAATATTATATTGATTATGGGAAATATGACAATATATATGTATTGGTAGATGATGTTGAACCAATTATAGAAAAAGATAAAATAAAGTGGCCTTTAGTAGGATTAAAAGATAATGATATATACTATGAAGCAAGTATAAAAAAGGAATTACCTATGAAAATAAATATTAAATATTTCTTAGATGGGAAGGAAATCACAGGAGAAGAACTAGCAGGGAAATCAGGCAACTTAAAAATAGATATATCCATAGAAAATAAAAACAATTTGACTACTCAAATTCAAGTACCTCTTAATTTAGATATTTTTTCTAATATTAAAGTAGAAAATGGAACAATTTCTGTAGTAGGTAAAACTATGACAGTTGTATTTACTCATTTACCTATTGGAGATGGAAAATTTAGTATAGAGGCTAAAGGGGAAAATATAGAATTAGATTCAATTTTAATTTCCTCGATTAATTCTAAAATGCCAATATCAGAAGATTTAGAGGATTTTTCATCAGGGATTGATGAAATGGCAGAAGGTTTTAATGAATTAGAGGAAGGGTCTAAAGAATTAAATAAAGGGACGCTTCGTTTAAAAGATGGTTTAAAGGTTCTAGCAGATGGAATTAGTGAATTTTGTTCTGGCTTTAGCCAGATAAATAGCAAAACTAAAGAAATATCTAAGGGTTTTAATCAGTTTAATTTAGGTTTTAAAACTTTAAATGAAAGCATAGGAGATTTAGTAAAAGGAATTGGAGAATTAAACTATGGATTACAAACAATTGGTGAAAAAAGCAGTGGTATTAAAGATGGCTTATTTCAATTAAAAGAAGGGACATCTAATTTAGATGATGGATTAAAGGAATTAAATAATGGTATTACTACTCTTAATTCTAATCATAAACAATTAGTAGAACTAGCTAAATCTTTACAAGATAGCCAAGACTCAAGGGTAAAAGCATTGGCAGAAGGAGTAATTGGCGAAGGAGTGGCTATTGAGAATTTAAGTAGCGGATTAGATGAAAGTTATAAAGGTATGAATGCTATTTCAGAAAATAGCAATAAATTGTATCTAGGCTATATTGAATACAATAATGGATTAAATGAAATCCTTGAAGGATATAATGAATTAAATGAAAAACTTCAACCATTGCCTAAGGAATTAGACAATATGTATAGTGGTCATATTCAATTAACTAATGGATTAGACACATTGTTTGAAGGCCTAAATTCAATGGATGATGGAATTTCAAAAATAAATAACAATACAAAAACCCTTCCAGATAAAGTAGGGGAATTAGCTGAAGGTCAGGAGGAATTGACTAAGGGAATATCTAAAATAAATGATGAAGGTATAAGTAAAATAAAAGACACTGTTGAAATATTTACAGAAAAAGGGGGAGATACTGAAGATAATTATACTTCTTTTGTTGATAGTAGAAATGTAAATAATTCCACTTGCCAATTTGTAATGAAAACCCCAGCTATAAAAGTAGAAAATCCTGAAAGACAAGTAAAAATTGAAGAGAAGAATAATAAGGGGTTTTTACAAAGAATACTGGATTTATTTAGGGGATAAATTTAGTATTTTAATATAATAATCGGATTACCAGTTTTGGATTAATTGTGGCAGTTTCTCCTTAATTGAATAGGCAGATGAAAAATTACCGATATGGTTATTGAAAATAAAAATTTTGGAAGGCTGATAAGGCAATATAATTGCTCTATCAGCTTTTCCTATTAAGCTTATATTAAATTTAAAATAAAGATAAAATGATACAAATAAGATACAACTTTGATGTACTATGTTTAAGAGGTGATAATTATGATTCGAATTTTAATTGTTGAAGATGAAAAACCTATTTCTGATTTAATACGGATGAACTTATTTGAAGCAGGATACTTTTGCGATTGTGCTTTCGATGGAATGACAGCTGTAAACATGCTGGATGAAAATAGATATGATTTAATTCTGTTAGACATTCTTCTTCCAGAAGTTGACGGATATGAGGTTATGGAGTATGTGAAACCACTTAATATTCCCGTAATATTTTTAACAGCAAAAGCAAGTGTGGAAGATAGGGTTAAAGGGTTAAAGCTAGGGGCAGATGATTATCTGGTAAAACCATTTGAAATTGTTGAGCTTTTAGCAAGAGTAGAAGCTGTTCTAAGAAGATATAATCTCAGTCAATCTATCATTGAAATAGGTGATATAACCATTGATACAAAAGCAAGAATAGTAAAGAGAGAAAACCAAGAAATTCTTTTAACAAAAAAAGAATATGAACTTCTTATTTTTTTTATTAATAACAAAAATATTGCACTTTTTAGAGATAAGATATACGAAAAAATATGGGGTGGATATTATATGGGAGATAGTAGAACTGTTGACTTACATGTTCAGCGTTTGCGAAAAAAGCTTGGTTGGGAGCAGTTAATTGTGGCAGTCTATAAAATAGGTTATCGTTTGGAGATAGATTAATGAAATTATCATGGAAAGTATTTTTAAGCACTTTAATAATTACCATATTGACATTCAGTATAGGAGGTTATTTCCTCATATCTGCTGTTTTTCAGTCTGCTTTTAATAGAGAGAAGAGTTCAGCCTTGGAGGAAAACAAAATGCTCCGCAGTTATTTTGGAGCAGTAATTACTACTATAACATCTGAAGAACAGAGTAAAATATCAATGATAAAAACTTCAGAATCTATTATATCTCATTTTTCAAATGACAAATTGTCAATTAGAATTTCTGATGATGCACAGGACGTAGTTGCTCAAAGTGATGATGTAAATTTTGATATGAATTTGCTAAAGCAACTTGAAGACGATTCCTTGGCATATAAGACTATTGAATATAATGGCAGCTACTATATCCAGACAGCCTCGGTTCTTAACACTTTTAGCGGGAAAGTATATTTAGAAACTATTCATGACATATCTTCCGTTTTTACAGACAGACAGGATTTATTTTCTTTTTATCGAAAATTGATTTTCTGTATGTTGATTATTAATGGGGTATTAGTTTTTTTCATGACATTATGGACATTCTCCCCCTTAAAAAAACTTTCTAATACTACAAGAGAAATAGCCAAAGGTAAATATAGTGATAGGGCAGTAATTAAGACAAAAGATGAAGTTGGCCTATTAGCAGAGGACTTCAATAAAATGGCAGATAGTCTTGAAACTAAAATACGAGCTCTTGAAGCAACAACAATAAGTCAGAGAGATTTTATAGGTAGTTTCGCCCATGAAGTAAAAACTCCCCTTACCACCATTATTGGATATGCCGATATGCTCCGTTCAAAAAAGATGACTGAAGAAAATAGAATTTTGGCAGCAGATTATATTTTTAATGAGGGTAAACGACTGGAGGCTCTTTCATTAAAACTACTTGATTTATTGGTAGTAAAAAATCGTGAATTTGAGATGAAGGAAATTAATATGAAAGAGCTATTCAACAATATCAAAGGCATTATGGAACCCACCCTTAAGGGTAGCAATATTATACTAAAGGTTTCTGCTGAGGATACTCAAATTAAGGTAGAAGTAGATTTGATGAAAACTTTAATTTTTAATCTTGTAGATAATGCTAGAAAAGCAATTAAAGAAAAGGGCATCATTAGCTTAACAGGCAAACGGATATCTGCTGATAGATTTATGATTATTGTTAAAGACAATGGGAAAGGAATGCCTGAAGAAGAACTTTCAAGGATAACAGAGATATTTTATATGGTGGATAAATCAAGATTTAAGGATAAAGGGGTAGGTATTGGACTATCTTTATGTAAAGAAATCGTGGAATTACATGATGGAGAGATGAAATTTGAATCTCAAGTAGATATGGGAACCAGTGTTTATTTGGATTTAAGGGGGTAGAAAATTATGAAGACAGCAAAAACATATATATTGACCATCACCCTAACTTCTATTTTTATTGTGGTAGGTTTTTTCTTGCCTGAATGGATGATTGCTTATAAAGATCAGAATATAATAGATAAGGTTCGGTTTGAAACAATTGAATCGCAGAAAATTGTTTTAAATAGTGAAGCATCAATGATTGAAAAAATAGGATTATTAAGAGATTATCCGCAAAATGTGAATCGTATTACACTTGAAATGGGTACGAATTTTAATCTGGATTCCGCAAGTGCTAAGTTTTTTGAAGAAATTTCAGTGCTTACAAAACTTGGACTATTACCCGAAATAGAACAAAGTGATAAAACCACTGTTAAAATCGATGTTAGCCTATATGCTCAGAAAGATGAACCGTCTACTAGTGGAGTATTTTGGAATATAGATTTTCAAAAAGGAGAGTTTTCAGGTAATTTTTATATGGATGATACTACTGGCAGAATTATACAATTTGTTGTAACTATGTCGGATAAAACATTGAATGTAGACAATGCCATCGAATCATGGTCAAAATATCTTGGGTTTAAGGCACAGAACATAGAATCCCAACCAGAAACACATTCTATTTGGGAGGATGAAAAAACAAAGGTATCTGAAGGTACTTATAATATATATAATTTTGAACTTGGATTCGAAGACAACTTTTTACCTTATGCCTTTTATACTTTTGAAAATGGATACGGGTTTGGTTATATAATGAAATCTATATCAGGTTACTATGATACCCTTATTAAGATTAGATAAGACTTGACTTTTATGGAAAATAAGATTTTAAATGGAAAGTACGTCTTGAGAGAGCTTTTTAGCTTAGTCAGGACGTATTTTTTTCTGTTTCAATCAAAATTGTGCAACTACGAAGCAATAAAGATACAACTTTGATGCATCGACCATTTATACTTCTTATTGTAAGAGCGTTTAAATTTGAAAGGAGGAATCACAATTTATGAATGAAAAAAAGACATTAAAAAGAAAAATTATAGTATCTGTCATTGCAATTTCAATTCTGCTAACTTCTACCTATTTGTTCTTTAATGCAAATAGGGCTAATGAGGAGAACATGCCTCTAAGAGAATATGAGGTTTTTCGGGATGATATCACGGCAGGAATTACTGTCGACGGGAATGTGTTTCTTCCATATACTTCCCATTATTTTAATGTTCCTGTTCAGCTTGAAGAAGTTTATGTTAGAAAAGGTGATACGGTAAAGGCAGGAGATAAGATTGCTAAAGCTGTGGGAGATGAATTGGAAGATCCTTATCTTTATGCTAAGCTGGATGGGATTGTTATTTCTGTCCCTTCGGTGGAAGGTGAAATGACTGCAGGGAAGCCAATTGTAGCACAAATCGGCGATCCGAAAAAGATAGGTGCCCAGATAAAATTATCACAGTCAGATATTGGTGAAGTAGAAATCGGTCAGCTTGTACAGTTTACTTTAAGTGCTTATCCTACACAGACATTAGAAGGTAAAATTAGACAGATTCAGTTGGCACCGACAAATGCCAATCCCTTGGAGTACACTGCTTATGCATCTATTGAAGCAGACGATTTGCTTCTCTTGGAAGGTATGACATTTTCAGCAGAGCTTATTCAAAAACAGGTAAAAGATGTACTATGTCTTTCAAACAAGGCTATTCAATTAAAAGAGGGCAAACAAATAGTATTTCTTATGGACGAAGAAGGCAATCTATTTGAACAAGAAATTCAGACAGGTTTCTCAGATGGCCGATACAGTGAAATACTATCAGGTCTTTCTGAGGGTGATATCGTCTATGTGGAGGGATAAGTATGAAATTAACTGAAATGTTGCGTATCATATGGATTAATATTTTACAGAACAAGTTCAAGGTTATTTTAAGCTCCTTAGGTATTATTGTTGGGGCTACAACAATTGTTTTGGTCATTGCCATTGGCAAAGGTGGGGAAGCGGAAATAACCAAGCAGTTTGGAGATTTGTCAGCAGCAACTATTTATATTAATCCTGATGAAGCTAAGATGAAATTGTCCAATATAGGTACTAGCAAAATAGAACGATTAAACTATGAACTAATGAAAGAGATAAAAGAAGAAAATCCATACTTGGACGATATTATGCTTTTGGATTCGGGACTTGGAAATGTAATCATAAATGGGGAAGCATATCTTAGGAATATTACAGGAGTAACGGGAGAATATGAAGAAATTTTTAATCTATCAGCAGCCTATGGTGAAAACATTACAGAGAATGATGTAGAAGATAAATCCTTAGTTACTGTTTTAGGTTATGATGTAGCAGTAAACTATTATGGTAGAGCTGAATATGCAGTGGGAGAATATATATCAATCAATAATAAGTTTTTAAAGATTATAGGTGTTCTGGAACGTAAAGGGGATAATGTTGGAATAATCCTTCCAGATGCCTCTGTATTTATTCCCTATTCTGTAGGTGAGGAATATGTATTTAGTGATTCTTCAATACCTCGGGCAGTTGCTCTAGCTAATGATG
>JAAYFV010000049.1 GCA_012728075.1 Tissierellia bacterium | reverse complement strand
ATGAATAACTACTGGCATAACTCCCGATGGACAATAATCTGCTAATACCATAGTTTTAGCAATTCTAGATGCTTCCCTGCCTATCTCATCTACATCTATACCATTGAAGAACTCAAAGCCCATGGAAGCTCCTGGAGCATAAAAACCTACTTGCATTTCTCCATCCTTTGATGCTACAGATTGAACATAAAATCTAGTCCTAACCCGCTTGTCTTCTACCATCAATCCTTCAGAATTAGCTATTAGTACCTTTTGTTCTTCATCGAAATAATTGGTGGTAACTTGAGTTATTAGAGGATCATAATTTTTAGCACTCTCATATCCCCTTTTTAACAACTCAACTTTTTTAGCCTTATCCACGCTATTTGGGATTATCTTAACTGAATGTAAATTAGGAATGCTTGATTTCATCAGGTTCAATACTATGTCTTTTTTATTAGAATCTAAGGCTAACGCTACTTCCTTTGCTACCTTTATCAAATTTTCCTCACTAGAATCATTGGTATAAGCATAAACACTATTTAACCCATCGAATATCCTAATACCTATACCAAAATCCCTGCCTGATATACTATTCTCTACATAACCTCCTACCATCTTGATATTTGTATTGAATCTATCCTCTACAAAAACTTCCGCAAAATCCCCTCCATTGGATAGGGCTGCATAGAGCACATTTTCTATAACCTTTTTACTAAGCAAGAAATTACCCCCTTTAATAAATATTTTCTATAATATATATTATATATTATTTCGAGACTGAAAGCATTATTAATTATACTTTGTCTATATTTAATAATCTAATATACTCTCCACAACTCTCTACCATCTCCAAATGATTGCCGTCTCCAACTATCTCGCCATCAGAAAATACTATTATTATTATTCTTGGATTTAATTCTTTTATGTTTTCTACTCTATGAGTGATAAAGATTCCTATTTTCCCTTTACTTTTTTCTTTCATCAACAAAAATATTTCCTTTTCAGATATAGGATCTAAAGATGATGTAGACTCGTCCAGCACTAACACATCTGCATCTCGCATAAATGCCCTCCCTAGGGCTATTCTTTGCCATTGTACTTTTGATAGCTCTTCTCCTGCAAACCATTTGCCCATTTGAGTATCTATTTCTTCTTTAAATTTATCTCTTCTAAGGATTTTATTATCTTTTTATCATTATCTATTTCTTCTATATTTCCAAATCCTATGTTTTACCTTAAAGTCATTTCATATTTATTAAAATCTTGAAATATAATGCCCATTCTTTTTCTTAGACTATCTGGATTTATTTTCTTTAGTTCAATTCCGTTTATTAATATTTCCCCTTGATAATTATCATAAAATCCACATAATAATTTTATAAATGTAGTTTTCCCCGAACCATTTTCCCCTACTATTCCTATTAGTTCACCTTTTCTTATCTTTATATTTATATTATTTAAAGTATTATTTTCACTTCCCTCATATGTGTAGTTTAGATTTTTAAATTCTATTTCTTCTATTTCTATTATCCTATCTTCATATCCATATTTATTATAAATTTACCTAATAATTAGCGAAAATATAAAAGGACCATGGTGTTTAGCCATGGCCTTTTTATATCTACACTACTTTTATTCCAGTATTAATTATTTCTTTTGCTAAAGGATTAGACGAATTAAAATCAGAAGTATTAAATGGACGAGGTTCAAGTCTGTAATCTACTTTCCTCCTTATTTTCATTAATAATAAAGTATCCTCTATTATATCCATGCCTAAATCATCACTTACTACGGCTATATCAATATCACTATCTTCTGAATAAGTTCCTTTTGCATAGGAACCATATAAATAAATATTTTTTACATCTATTTCTTTTTCTATTAATTTACTATAATCCATTATTATTTCCTCTATTTTTCGTTTATCACTGAAAGAAGCCATGTTCTCAACTCCTTTATTTTTTCAATATTAGCAGCAGTAAATTCATTATCACACTTTTTGTAAAAATTTTGCTTATAATCTGGGTACCTAGCATTTATATTAAATGTCGTAATAAGATCCAGTGTATCTTTCTGTTCTTCTGTAGTTTCAATCTGGGCTTTTTCTGCTAATCTCAGCAAATCATGTATTCTTGGTGGATTGTCATCAATATTTTTAACATATATGGATTTCAACAATTTTTCTATAACCAAATGTCCTATAAATAAACTCCAATGTTAATCTTTGCTTTCATATAGATTTAACATGGTTTTATAATCTTGATTTGAAGTTTCAACCCAATAATCAATTAAATCATTTTTATCCAATATTTTCTCACCACCATTATTTATTATACATATTTATTATATCATACAAATATTTAAATTAATATACATTTTCTATCTCTTCCATTTATTTCATATCATCTGAGTCTCACATTTATTTAAAACCTTTTTAAATTTTTGTTATCATAAAAACAGAGCCCCCCGGCTCCATTTACTTTTCAAATTATCCCAACTATTCAATTTTCAGTTCCTTATATACACTCCTTTCAAAATCCTTTATCCTAAAAATATTATCTTCTAATACTCCATAACTATGGAGGCTGTTTTCTTTTGGAAAAGTGATACTTCCTGGATTAATTATATATATATTCCCTATTTTTTCAGCTTTAGGTATATGGGTGTGACCATATATAAATACATCTCCATCCATTAATTTAGGTAAATTATTTTCTTTTTATATATGGCCATGGGTTAAAAATAATCTTTTGTTATTATATAAAATTGTAGAATAGTCTGCCATTATGGGAAAATCTAATACCATTTGATCTACTTCACTATCACAATTTCCCCTTATAGCTATTATTCTGTTGGCATAATTATTTATTATCTTTATTACTCCTTTGGGATTATATTCTTTAGGTAGAGGATTTCTTGCTCCATGATATAAAATATCCCCTAAAATTATTATATAATCAGCATTTTCTTCTTTAAATTTATCTAATGCTTTATTTAAATAATAAACTGATCCATGAATGTCTGATATGAAAAAAAGTTTCATATTTTTCTCCTTTCTTTAAATAAGTTCACTTTTATAAGCCCGACCTTAAAAAGTGAACTTATTTTCTATTAAACTATATGTTCTAATTGTATTTGGTGTATTTCCATATGTCAATAGTAAAATGCCCCCTTAACTTGATACCTACTACCAAGTAGGGATATAATATTAATAGACACTAAAATAAGGAAACGAGGAGGATAAAATTGATTGTTGGTTTAGATATGGGAGGAACCCATGTAGATGCAGTTATAATAGAGGATGGTAGAATCATAAATACAATAAAGAAACCTACTAATAGGGATAATCTATTTGAATCTATCTGGAACACTTTGGAAGAACTACTTAAAGGATATGATAAGTCTAAAATCAAAAGAATCAACTTAAGTACTACCGTATCCACCAATGCTATCGTAGAAAATACCACTTCTCCCGTTGGGATGATAATCCAATCTGGTCCAGGACTACCTCAAGATTTCTTGGCTTGTGGCGAGGAGAATGTGTTTATCTCTGGCTATATAGACCACAGGGGAACAGTAGTAGAAAATTGGAACCATGAGGAAATTAAAGAGGCTATTAACATCTTTAAAGGGAAGAAAATTAACTCCCTAGCTGTAGTAACCAAGTTTTCCATTAGAAATCCTAGCCATGAATTAGAAATAAAGGAAATGATAGAAGCTGAGAATAGAGGGAATATAACATTAGGTCATACTATGTCAGGAAAATTAAATTTCCCACGAAGAGTATATACCTCCTATTTAAACTCTGCTGTATATGATACCTTTAATGATTTCTCTAATAATATAATAAAATCAATGGAAAAGGAAAATATAAAAGCTCCAGTCTATATATTGAAGGCTGATGGAGGTACTATGAGTCTATCCACCGCCGAGGAAAAACCAGTAGAGACTATCCTTTCTGGTCCAGCTGCCAGCTTCATGGGAATAAATGCGATGTTGTCAGGAGATGAGGATGCTATACTTTTAGATATTGGCGGAACTACTACGGATATATTCTTCCTAGCTGATGGAGTGCCTTTGTTTGAACCCTTAGGTATCAAGATAGATAAATACAAAACTCTAGTTAGGGCTATCTATAGCCTTTCCATAGGATTAGGAGGAGATAGTAGCATTAGCATTAAGGATGGTAAAATAAAAATCGGTCCAAAGCGAGAAGGGGTTCCCTATGCTTATGGTGGACCAGCTCCTACACCTACAGATGCTATGATTACTTTAGGGCTAATGGAAGGTGAAAAGGAAAAAGCTTATAAAATAATGAAAAGTTTAGGGAAAAAGCTAAATATGTCAGCAGAAAATATTAGCAACTTGATTCTAGATACTATGGCTAATATGATTAAAATGAAAGTAGATGAAGTTTTAAAAGAGATCAATAGTCAACCTGTCTACACCGTCAAGGAATTATTATATGGAAAGACCATTGAACCTAAATTGATAAATATAATTGGTGGTCCAGCAAAGGTTTTAGCACCAATACTTGAGAAAAAGTTTCATCTCCCCTGTTATTATCCAGATAAATACGAAGTAGCTAATGCAGTAGGAGCTGCCCTTGCAAAACCTACTACAGAAATAAATATGCTAGTAGATACTGCTAAGGGAATATTAACAGTACCTGAACTAAATATATATGAAAATATAAGTAAAAAATACACATTAGAAGATGCAAAGAAAAAAGCTTTAGAATTAGTCAAAGAATCTGTCTTAAGTCTAGGGGCTGAAGAAGATCAAATAGAAGCTGAAATAACTGAAGAAAGTAGCTTTAATATGGTAAGAGGGTTTTTCACTAGTGGAAAAAACATAAGAATAAAGGCCCAAGTAAAACCTGGCCTTATATATGATTTACGAGGTGATAGTATTGATTAAAGCAAAAAATAGATTAGGTCTAGTATTTTTCCCAGCTTTTGACTGGGCTATTAGCCCTACCCATCCAGAAAGAGAAGAAAGACTTCTATATACCCAAGATCAGATATTTGAAGAGGGTATTGAAGATATAGAAGGAATTAAATTTTATAATCCTATTATAGCTTGTAAAGAGGATATTCAAAGGGTACATTTTTGTATCCCAGATGTAGATTCTAGAGTAACTGAATCCCATTTAATATCTGTAGGTGGTGCTATTAAAGCATCCCAAGCAGTAATGGATAAGGAAGTAGACAAAGCCTTTGCATTGGTTCGTCCTCCAGGACATCATGCCCAAAGAGTGGTATATGGAGATAGGGGTTTTTGTGTAGTTAATGTGGAAGGGGTAATGCTAGAGAGGATTAGAAAGGAATATGGTCCCTTGAGGGTAGCTATAGTGGATACGGATTGTCACCATGGAGATGGTACCCAGGATATCTATTGGAATGATAAGGAAACATTGTTCATATCCTTTCATCAAGATGGTAGAACCCTTTATCCAGGCACAGGGTTTTTGGACGAATTTGGTGGTCCTGCTGCCTATGGATATAATATTAATATTCCTCTTCCTCCAGGAACAGGAGAAGAAGGGTTTCTATATGTACTTGACAATGTAGTAATGCCCATATTGGAAGAATACAAGCCAGATATAATAATAAACTCTGCTGGGCAAGACAACCATTATACAGATCCAATTACCAATATGAACTTTACTGCTCAAGGATATGCAAAATTAAATGATAGATTAAATCCAGATATTGCAGTTTTAGAAGGAGGATATTCTATAGAAGGAGCTTTACCCTATGTTAACCTTGGTATTATACTTGCCATGGCTGGTATAGACT
>JAAYFV010000007.1 GCA_012728075.1 Tissierellia bacterium | reverse complement strand
TTCATTATATATACCCCTGGCTTATTGGGTAGTTTTTTTAATTCTTCATCTATATTAAACAATTTAATCACCTTTCAAAGTAAATATGTTCTAAGGATATAATATCAAAATATTTTAAAAAAAGCACCCCCATATTATTTTGTTCGGTGAAGGTGCTTTTATACTTTAGTTATTTGAATTACTCAATATATTTGTATATTTTTCCATAACTTTTAAAATTATTATTGCTATTAAACTTCCTCCTATACTGGATAAAATAAATGGATATACAAAAAAGAATATTGCCACTTCTTTACCCATAAAATATTTTGCCACTGGGAAAGCTATTAAACCTCCTAGCACTCCTGTACCAAATACCTCTGCTATAGAAGTTATGTATTTATTTTTAGTATATTTATATGCAAATCCAGCTAATAGTGCACCTATCATACTCCCTGGAAAAGCTAAAAGGCTTCCTGTACCTAATATATTTCTAAGTAAGGATATTACAAAAGCTATTAAAACACCATACCCAGGTCCTAAAATTACAGCAGACATTACATTTATTGCATGTTGAATTGGAAAACATTTAGAGACTCCTACAGGAATATATACTACATTTCCAAGTATCACTCCTATGGCTACAAACATTGCAGCCATTGTTAATCTTTTAGTTCCACTATTTTTCATATAAATCCCCTCTCATTATTCTTTTAAAATACTTATATCCTTTCCTTCCATAACTCTATTCATATTTCTAACAGAACACATCTTTCCACACATGGTACAACTATCATGAAGTTCTGGTGTAGATTCTTCCCTGTATTTAATTGCTTTTTCTTTATCTATAGCTAGTTCAAACATTTTTTCCCAATCCAATTTCCTTCTTGCTTTACTCATATCATAGTCCCAATCCTTTGCCCCCGGGATTCCCTTTCCTATATCCCCTGCATGAGCTGCAATTTTAGCTGCAATAATTCCCTCTTTCATATCATCCAATGTGGGCAATCTCAAATGTTCTGCAGGGGTAACATAACATAGAAAATCTGCTCCTGCACTTGCAGCTATTGCTCCTCCTATGGCACTAGTTATATGATCATATCCTGGTGCTATATCTGTAACAATTGGTCCTAATACATAAAAAGGAGCATTATGGCATAATTTTTTCTCCAACAATACATTTGCTTCTATTTCATTTATAGCTATATGCCCAGGTCCTTCTATCATAACTTGTACATTTCTTTCCCAAGCTCTTTTAGTCAATTCTCCTAAAACAATAAGCTCTTCTATTTGTGGTGCATCCGTTCCATCCTCTATGCAACCTGGCCTTAAGGAATCTCCTAAACTTAAAGTTACATCATATTCTTCACATATATCTAATAATTCATCATAGTATTCATAGAAAGGATTTTCCCTATTGTTTAATTCCATCCATGCATATAGTAAGGAGCCACCTCTAGATACTATATTCATAACCCTTTCATTCTTTTTGAAAACCTCTACTGTTCTTTTATTTATCCCTGCATGGACTGTTAAAAAATCCACACCATCCTCTGCATGTTTCCTTGCTACATCTAGAAATTCCTTAGAGGTTATATCCTTTAATTCTTTATCATAAAATCCAACTGCATCATATACTGGAACTGTACCTATTATAGTAGGAGACATAGCTATAAGTTTTCTTCTAAATTCTTCAGTCTTACCAAAGGAACTTAAATCCATTATTGCTTCTGCTTTCATATCTATTGCTACCTTTACCTTCTCAAGTTCTACATCCACATTGGGACAATCTTTGGAAATACCTAAATTTACATTTATCTTTGTTTTAAGTCCTTCTCCTATTCCTTCTGGACTTAATGCTTTATGATTTTTATTTGCTGGTATGACTATTTTCCCTTCAGCTACCCCTTTTCTTAAAATTTTTACCTCTATGTTTTCTTTTTTGGCTACAGCTTTCATTTCATCCGTTATAATGCCTTTTTTAGCTGCATCCATTTGTGTTGTATAATTCAAATAAATTTCCCCCTTTAAAATAATATTTTTAAACTAAAAAAACTGTATACTCCAACAGAAGCATACAGTTAATCGACTAAAATAGATCCCTCCGTTGGAATTACCCAAATCAGGTTCATAGGGTCAGGAATAACATTCCTATCTCAGCCTATCACTATAAGCTCCCCTTACAAGTATTAAATTTTGTCATAAAGTATTAAATAAATGATAATACTTTAGGTATATGATATTATATCGAATATATATTGTCAAACCAAAAATGATGTAGCTCTCATTATTTCAAAATAATCATCTGTTTCAAATATTATACTCTTTTCTCCCTTTTGAGCAGCACCAGGATAAAAAGAGTTTTTATAAGCATCTCCATGAAAATTGTACCCTATTTCTAAACTAAATTTCTCTGGTAATTTTATATTATTTTTAGATAGATCTTTTTTTAATGCCTTTTTCATACCTTCTTTTATCATTTCTACTGCTTTATTAGGATGAATGCTTATAGATGAGGCTCCTTTACCTTCACTTACAGCTACTGTAACAATATTTTTATTTAAATTTTTAGCATCTTCACAAAGTCTCTTATCGCCACTTAGAAATACAACAGGTACTCCTAAATATGCTGCTAAATAAGAATACATTAAAAATTCACTTAAATATTCTCCATTTAATTTTATGTAATTAATTACAGAGCTATTTATAGTATGGGCTAATGGATTAGCATTAGAACCTCCATAGGAATGATAACCTACAAAAGCTACTCCATCGAAAGTTTCATCTATACCTTGAAGCATCTTATATGGATGTCCACTCCAACCCCTAATAATTTGAGCATTTTCAGTTAATTTATAAGGATCAATATTTCTTCCAGTACCATGGGCATCTTTTACTAAAATCTCTGTAGCTCCTGCAACAGTAGCACCTTCACAAGCTGCTGCTACCTCTCTAGACATTTGTTCTGCAAAATATGAATAGGCATTGGAACTTTTTCTTGCCTCTTCCCAATTGGCAATTCCAGCTACCCCTTCAATATCTGCACTAATAAAAATCTTCACTATATTATTCACCTCTTTGACATTTTTAAAAATATAAGGACAGGCTGCAAAAATGCAAAAATATCCGTCCCTGGTGCACCTGGTGCCATAATTTGAAAAACTCAATCAGATGTTTTTGGCATTCTGCTAATTATTTGTCCAGCTAAATTTTGTATAGGCATAGTTTGGAGGTATATCTTCCCTGGTCCTGTTAACACTGTCAAAAATAATCCTTCTCCACCAAATAACACATTTTTCATTCCCTTAACAGTTTCTATATCAAAGCTTACCGATTGTTCAAACATCGCTACATGACCCGTATCTACTTTAACTGTTTCTCCTGAGCTTAAATCATATTCCTCAATATATCCATCCATTTCAAGAAATACTATTCCTGGTCCAGTTATTTTTTGAAGTATAAATCCTTCTCCACCAAACAATCCTGTTGCAAATTTTTTCTTAAAATACACTTCCAACGAAACCGATTCTTCACTAGCTAAAAAAGCATCTTTTTGTGCAATAATACTTTCACCAGGTTTTAATTCCAATGCTAAAATTTCCCCAGGAAAAGAAGATGGAAAAGCTATAGTTCCAGATCCACCACTACATGTGAAAATATTCAAAAACAAGGATTCGCCTGAAAACATTCTCCCTATTCCACCCATTAAGCCACCTTTCATATTAGTATCCATTATTATATTATCTGTCATCCATCCCATGGCTCCTGCTTGGGAAACTATCCTTTCACCTGAGTTGAGTTTACAAATTACTACAGGTAGACTCCCTCCTTTGATTTCATATTCCATAGTATCTACGCCCCTTTATATTTAATTTTATCTAATTTATTCTTATTTTATAATATCATGTTTTTATGAGTTTTGGAAATTATAGATATCTACCTTTAATAAATATATTTTTAATTAACAAATTTGATACTTCATTAGAAATATTGTTTCCCAAAAAAATATTTGTTGCTTTCCTTCTCAACAAAATTTTCTTTTACTAATTCCTCCATGAAATTCTTAACACATTCCTTGATTTTTTCAGCTTCTATTGCTCATCTATTTATAATAAATATCTAAATAAGTAGTTGGTTCATCTAATAATAAAACCTTCGGTTCCTGTGCTAAAGCTACTGCCAACCAAACCCTTTGTCTTTCTCCTCCAGAAAGGCAATTAAGTTTTTTATATTGTAATTCTTCAAGATTTATATTTTCTATATCCCAATCTATTACCTTTTTATCTTCTGCATCTTTACTTTGATACCATTTCTTATGAGGTAATCTGCCATAATATATTAAATCCCTAATGCTTATATCAGAAGGAGAAGTATTGTGCTAAAGAAGAATAGAAAGATTTTGAGATACTTATTTATTGCTCATATTTGTAATACTGTTTTTGTCTATATGATAGGATCAATTTGTGCTTTAGATATTATAGTAGCTATTAAAATAATATCTATATTTCTTCATTTAATTTAAATAAATACAAATACATATCTTTTTCTCGGCTGACAAAAAATCCATCATATATATTGTTCCCTCTTCTATTGGTAGTTTTCAATTCACTAATTTCTAATTCTAAAGCATCTATAGATTCATTTATGATTTCTGTAAATTTTATATTTTCATTCATAAAAATCACCTTAAATATAAATATAGAACATTTAATTTTATTATCATATATTTCAATAAAATTAAGTAATATTACATTTATTTAGAAAAACGCTACATCAATTAGTCCTTTTCGTTTATTAAATCCTCTAAATATAATCTAAATTCATCTTTTATATCATCTCTTTTTAAAGCAAACTCTACTGTTGCCTGTAAAAAACCTAATTTATCTCCTACATCATATCTTCTACCTTCAAAAATATAAGCATATATCTCTTGCTTAGTAGATAATTCTTTTAGTGCATCAGTTAATTGAATTTCTCCACCTACTCCTGGTTTTGTAGATTCAAGAATTTCAAAAATTTTGGGTTCGATAATATATCTACCTAGTATAGCAATGTTCGAAGGTGATTCCTCTAAATTTGGTTTTTCAACTAAATCTTCTATTTTATACAATCTTTCATTTATCATTTCCCCAGATATAATTCCATATTTAGATACATCAAATAATGGCACCTCTTGAACCCCAATTATATTAGTGCCATATTTATCATATACATCTATTAACTGCTTCAAACAAGGTTTAGTTTTTGAGTCTACAATATCATCGCCTAATAGTACTGCAAAAGGCTCATTATTGATAAAAGTTTTAGCACAATATATAGCATGCCCTAAACCTTTTGGTTCTTTTTGCCTTATTTAATGAATATTAGCTAAATTAGAAATATCCTGTACTAAATGCAACAATTCTTTATTTCTCTTTTCTTCTAATGCTAACTCTAATTCTATTGATTTATCAAAATGATCTTCTATTGCTCTTTTATTTCTTCCAGTAATAATCAATATGTCCTCAATACCAGAAGCAACTGCCTCTTCTACAATATATTGAATAGCTGGTTTGTCCACTATTGGTAGCATTTCTTTAGGTTGAGCTTTTGTAGCAGGTAAAAACCTAGTTCCTAATCCTGCTGCTGGAATTACAGCTTTTTTTACAGTCTTTTTCATTGTGACCTCCAATTGAATCTTTATTCATTATAACTAGTTAAAACTTCCCTCAATTCTCTCCAAGTAAATTTAAAATCTTCCAAAGATACGATTTCTTTATCTAATAAGTTTAAATTATGATTTGCATCTATATATGATGGAAAATAATTTATGGCTAGTTTCAAATATTTCTCCGCTAATTTTTTCTCTCCTTTAAATAAATATATTGCCCCTATATTATTTAAAGCTGCCCCATGATTTTCTTTTTTGGTTATTGTATCTATAAAATACTCTAACGCTTTATCAATATCTTTATGTTTTAAGTAATATAAACCTAAATAAAAATATAAATTATAAAAATTATAACCTTTATTTAGCAAATTATTTAGTTCAATAAATCCTTCTTCCCAGTACTCAAATTTAAATAATGCAGAAACATAGTCCACAACATTTTTATCAAAATCTAGTTTTCTATTAAATATAGCCTTCTTTACAAAGTTTATACTATATTGCTTTAATACAAGTTTTTCTCCCTCTAGCATTTTATCTACTTGTGAAGATAAGTTTGTCCCATGTCTTCTAATTTTTATTAAAGGTTTATCCACATAAGCAAATCCCCCAAATTGAGCTAATTTAAGCCATAAATCCCAATCTTCTGAATATCTAATTTTTTCATTGAATCCACCAGTTTTTATAAAATAATCTTTTTTTACCAAAACTCCAGATGTTGAAATAATATAATTTCTTACAAGTTCATATCCTAAAATTTCTTCTGGATCTACTTGTATACCTCTTATAGTATCACTTAATTGATTGCCTTTTTCATCTATTTGGAGATAAGCACTATAAGATAGAATATATTCATCTTTTATTTTACCATTTAGTTTTCCTAATCTATCTAGATATTCTTCTATAAGCGTTATTTCAGCAATATCATCTGAATCCATAAATAAAATATATTTTCCTTTTGCATTTTCAACTCCATAATTTCTAGCATAAGAAGCACCTTGATTTTTTTCTAAATCAAGGACTCTGACTTTATTAAGATATTGGCTCTCAATTCGTTTTAATATGTCTAAAGTATTATCGATACTAGCATCGTTTACTAATATTATTTCTTGTGGTTTAATAGTTTGTGTTATAATGCTTTCTACAGTTTTAGATATAAAGTTTTGGCAATT
The DNA here is from genome assembly GCA_012728075.1 of Tissierellia bacterium. GTDB lineage: Bacteria > Bacillota > Clostridia > Tissierellales > Tepidimicrobiaceae > Keratinibaculum. Next base: position 1,476 of record JAAYFV010000007.1, on the reverse strand, counting down.
ATAGCAAGGTATAACACAAGATATAGATTTATCTATCATAAAAACAATCCTTTCTGTTAAATATCATTTTCCATCATAAGCTTATCAATCAACCTCCATACTCTTTCACTAGAATTAGCATCTTTATAATAATGAACTATATTACAAATAGTTTCTCTTTCTTTTTTATAATAATCATCATCCTTTAAACATTTTGTTATCTCATCTGTCAATTGTTCTAAAGTATAGCACTTTGGGCCCGGAGCCCAGAAATCATAAGGTTCTACTAAAAATCCTCTATTTTTTCTGTACTCTTCTAAATCTAGTGGCGTAAATATTATTGGTCTATCTAAAAGCAAATAATCAAAATAAATAGATGAATAATCGGTAATTAATAAATCTGCAGCATTTACAACTTCATATAAATCTAATCTTTTATCCCTTAAATAGTTATCTTCAAGGATATGCAGATTGTCAGTCTTTTTGTTTGCAATATAATCTCTGGCACTTTGAACATGAAATGGGTGATACTTAAGTACTAAAACTATATTGTTTTCTTCTAAAAAGTTATCAAAAAATTCATAGTCAAAATCATATACATCTAGAATATTAAATTCATCCTCTATGCCATTTTCTTGACCATAAATGGTCTTTCTAAAAGTAGGCATATAAAATACAACTCTTTTACCAACTAAATCTATATTTAGGATTTCAGATAATATTTTTTTACCATCTGAGCTTAATAATAAGTCATTTCTTGGCATCCCAGTAATAACATACTTATCTCCATTAACCCCATAACATGCATTCATCAGCGTATTATAAATTTGGGAGTAAGATATAATAAAATTCAACTTTCCCCACTCTTCGTGATTAAGTTTTTTCTTTTCTTCTTTCAAGTAATTACTCATATAAGATAATCCTTTTAGTGGAAAACCATGCCATAACTGTACATTTATTTTATTTTCATCATATGCTGAATCATGGGTATAAATAAACATTCTGCTCGTTAATATGTTGAAGTAATAAGATTCGTCTTTAGAATACTCATTTATTTTAACAATTTCATATTTTCTAAATATTTCCTCATTTGCTTTTTTTAGTAATGCCTGTGTGTTAGAACCAGAATTATTCTCAATAACTAAAGAAATTCGTTTTGGATTAATTGAAAAGTCATCTATATCAGAATAATTAAAATTTTTAATGAAAAAATCTTTATCATTTATTTCAAATAAAGAAAATTCTTTTATGCCATATCCAATCAATTGCTTTACAATCTCTATATCGTACATACTACTAATAATTACATTATAGTTACCATCTTTTAATATTTTTGGATTGTATACATTTAGCCCGCAAAAAATTGCACCTTGTTTGTTTTTATTATTATCAACAAATGCAACTATATTACAATTATCTTTCAATTTTTCATATGCTATTTCTCCCATTTTAGAAGCTCCAAATAGAATTACTTCCATATATACCACTCCCCCTATC
>JAAYFV010000006.1 GCA_012728075.1 Tissierellia bacterium | reverse complement strand
CTATTTACATTATTCTTATCTATTCCTGTATTTGCTGAAGGAAATGAGAAAGCTGATTTTGGTTGGATATCTATATTACCACCATTAGTTGCTATTGTATTGGCTTTTGTAACAGAACAAGTACTATTATCCTTATTTATAGGAATATTTCTTGGTAGTACAATGCTAAATGGATGGAATCCCTTTTTTGGATTATTAAGATCTATGGATGAATATATAGTTGGCTCCCTTGGGGATCCAGATTCAGCTAGTGTCATTATATTTTTATTAGCTATTGGTGGAATGATTGGTTTGATAAACAAAATGGGGGGAACTTTAGCTATTGCAGAAAGTTTAGGAAAGAAAGTTAAAAATCCAAAATCTGCTCAATTGTTTACTTGGATATTAGGTATATTTGTGTTTTTTGATGATTATGCTAATTCTTTGATAGTTGGGCCTACCATGAGTCCTATAACAGACAAACATAATGTTTCAAAGGAAAAACTATCCTATATTATAGACTCAACTGCTGCTCCCATTACTGGTATTGCAGTAGTTTCCACTTGGGTTGGTTATATGATATCAGTAATAGTTGATACATATAGGAACATGGGAGTAGAAATAAATGGATATAGCACTTATTTAAAAACCATCCCCTATATGTATTATTGTATATTTGCATTATTGATGGTTCTAATGACCATATTGACACAAAGAGAATTTGGGCCAATGTATGAAGCAGAAAAAAGAGCTAGACTTACAGGAAAATTAGTCGCTGATGGTTCTACCCCGATGAGTGGCGATGAAATAGCACGTATGGAGGTTAAAGAGGATGTTGATTTAAAAATTTCAAGTGCTGTAGTTCCAATAGTTACACTGGTGGTAGTAGTATTTTTAGGGATTTGGTATACTGGCTATCTTGATGCAGGAGGGGCTGTTGGTTTTAGAGAAGCTTTTAGTAATGGAGATTCTTTCAAAGCCTTATTATGGGGGTCCTTAATTGCAAGTATGGTGGCTATGATTATGGGTATAGCCCAAAAGGTATTTACAGTTGGGGAAGCATTTGATACTTGGTTAGAAGGAGCTAAATCCATGCTTATAGCTTGTACCATATTAGTATTGGCTTGGTCTATTGGAAGTGTAACTCAAGATGTAGGAACTGCTGATTTCTTAGTTGGAGCTGTATCAGGGAAAATACCAGTTTCTATTTTACCTGTAATAGTATTTATAATATCTGGCCTTATTTCCATTGCCACAGGTACTGCTTGGGGTACTATGGCTATAGTAACTCCATTGGCTATACCTTTGGTGGAAAGTTATATACAAACTGGAGCAGATCCAGTAATGTCTATTATAACTATAAGTACAGTTTTAAGTGGTGCCATATTAGGAGACCACGTATCTCCCATTTCCGATACTACCATTATGGCATCTATGGGAGCAGGATCTGACCATATGGATCATGTTAAGACACAAATGCCTTATGGTTTGTTGGTAGCAGGGGTTTCAATAATATGCTATTTAATAGCAGGACTTACATTATTAAATCCTGTGATAATATTATTAATAGGATTAGTACTACTTTATGCTGTACTTAAAATCATAGGGAAGCCTCTAGATTTAGAAGAATTAAAAAAACAGAAAGTTTAACAATTAAATACTAAAAAATGAGGCTGCCAATTTCAATTGGTAGTCTCATTTTTTAGAAGAAAAAAATATATTATATTGTTAGATGATAGCAATAATAAAGATTTATACCTATAAACCTTACTTTTTTTGAATAAAACATTTGCAATATTTTAGGTTTTTATGTATATTATATATTATATTGCAATATTTTCAGATGTATTAACTTTTCCTTTAATGTTTGTATTATAGGAGTGTTTAGTTTGAATAAAAAGAAAAACAAAAATATATACAAAAATTTAGCCCTTATAACTCAAATAGGTTTATCTATTGTAATTCCCATATTGTTAGGAGTATACTTAGGTGGCCTATTAGATTAAAAGCTAAATAAGGAGATGTTATTTAAATTAATATTTATACTTATAGGTGCAGGGGCTGGTTTTTTAAATTTATTTAAGCTTGTAGATAAAAAGTAATACCACAGGAAGTGAGATGATGTTTAAAGACGAAAATATAGCAGATACTATAATAAAACGAACTATAGTATTAAGTCTTATAATTATTGGAATAATGTTTATAGGGATGAAGAATCCAAAACCTTTAGTACTAGGATACATATTTGGGGTGAGTGTTAATATACTAACTTTTAAGCTTATGGAAAAATCTGTAGAAAGAGCTGTTACTATGGAACCATCAAAGGCTTATGGATATTCAGTAAAACAATATTTGATAAGATATTGTATATATGCAATAGTTTTAGTTGTTGGTGCATTGGCTGATTACTTAAGTATTTTTACAGTAGTTTTAGGGCTTTTTACGATAAAAATTGTGATTTTGTCTTTAGCAGTTATTGATCAAATTAAAAATAAATTTAAATAGTACTTAATCACCTTTGAGAAATTTGTTATAATATTAACTATAGGAATTTGAAAGGAGGTTGAGAATAATTTGACAATTGAATTTGTAGTAAATATATTTGGGAAAACATTTATCATACCAGAAACTATTGTAAATGTATGGATCATAGTTATTGTATTATTTATATTTGCTTTAATTGTAAATAGAAAAGTGAAAAAATTAAAGGTAGATGAGAAACCTTCAAATTTCTTAAATGTGATTGAGATGTATGTAGAAATGATAGACAACTTAGTCAAAGACACTATGGGAGAGAAGCATGTAAAAAGCTTTGGACCCTATATATTTACTCTCATGACATTTTTGTTATTTGCTAATTTAATTGGTTTAATAGGTTTGACACCACCAACATCAGATTATAGTGTAACCCTTACATTGGCTTTAATAACATTTACATTGACCCAATTCTTTGGGCTTAAAAACAATGGTTTTGTAGGATATTTAAAAGGATTTACTGAACCTATAGCTCTTTTAACACCACTTAATGTTATAGGTGAAATAGCTAATCCAGTATCTCTATCTTTCCGTTTATTTGGGAATATAATGTCTGGGGTACTAATTATGACATTGGTTTATAATGCAGTAGGCTTTTTCGCACCATTAGTCGCACCACCACTTCATGCTTATTTTGATATATTTTCAGGTGTATTACAAAGCTTTATATTTACCATGTTAACCATGGTGTTTATAGGTGGAAATTTAGATTAATCTTTTAAAATTTGGGAGGAGGAAATAAAATGTTACAAGGAATAACTAGTGAAGCTTTTATATTAGGATGTTCAGCAATAGGAGCAGGGCTTGCTATGATAGCAGGTATAGGACCTGGAATTGGGCAAGGTCATGCTGCAGGTAGAGGAGCAGAAGCAGTAGGAAGACAACCAGAAGCACAAGCTGATATTGTTAGGACTATGCTTTTAGGTCAGGCAGTAGCAGAGACAACTGGTATATATGGCTTAATAATAGCTATAATACTACTATTTGTTAGACCACTATTAACAGCATACTTAAATCTAGGATTATAATTGCATCCAAGGGGCCCTTAGGGCTCCTAATTTAAAAAAGCCTTATGAAAAGGAGGTTTCATAATGGATATACAAGTAAGAGTCATACCAGATTTTGTCTCTATGATATTAGCTTTATTAGCATTCTTAGTGCTGCTACTTATACTTGGAAAATTATTGTATAAACCAGTTTCAAAAGCATTGGAAAAAAGACGTGAAAATATACAAAAAAATATAGATGATGCAAAAACCTCTAAGGAAGAAGCATTGGCTTTAAAACAAGAATATGAAGCTAAAATTCTAGAGGCTAAGAAGGAATCTCAAGAGATAATAGAGCAAGGCAGAAAAAGAGGAGAAGAAGTTAGAGAAAGCATTATAATTGAAGCAAAAGAAGAAGCAAATAATATAATAGAAAAAGCAAAAAAGGAAATACAAGCAGAAAAAGAAAAAGCTATTTTGGATGTACAGATGAAGGTAGGAGATATGGCAGTTTTAATTGCATCAAAAGTAATAGAGGAGAATATAGATATGGCAAAACAACAGGATTTAATAAACAAATTTGTAGATGAGGTAGGTACAAAAGAATGGCAAAATTAATAAGTAATAGATATGCCTATGCTCTATTTGAAGCTGGTTTGGAATTAAATAAATTGGATGAATTTAAGAAGGATTTGGAGGCTATAGTCCATACATTGGATATGGAACCACAAATTCAAGATATATTATCCCATCCAAAGATTTCAAAGGATGAAAAAAAGGATTTTGTATCAAATGTATTTGGGAAAATGGTATGTCAAGAGATGATAAACTTTTTATATGTCATAATAGATAAAAGACGTGAAAGCTATTTAATGAGTATAGCTAATGAGTTTAAAAAGTTGTTTAATGAACATGAAAATATTTTAGAAGTCACTGCTATAACAGCAGTACCTATGGATAAAAAGGTACAAGATAGATTAGAAATAGTACTTGGCAACAAAATGGATAAAAGAATAAACTTAAGAAATATAGTAGATAAGGATATAATAGGAGGAGTACTACTAAGAATAGAAAATAAAATCATAGATGGAACCGTAAAAGGACAACTGGAATCCATGAGAAAAACTATAAAGAACGTATCATTATAGGAAAGCTGGGGTGATAAAATGGCGTTAAGACCAGAAGAAATTAGTTCCGTTATAAAAGAACAGATAAAAAGATATGAAAAAAAGCTTGATATGGTAGATGTAGGTACTGTTATCCAAGTAGGAGACGGTATTGCAAGAGTTCATGGATTAGAAGGGTGTATGGCTGGAGAGTTAATTGAATTCCCTGGAGAAGTATATGGAATGGCACTAAACCTCGAAGAGGATAATGTGGGTTGTGTGCTATTAGGTTCAGATAAAGGTATAAAAGAAGGAGATACAGTTAAAAAAACTGATAGAATAGTAGAAGTTCCCGTTGGGGATGTAATGATAGGTAGAGTAGTAAATGCTTTAGGTCAACCTATAGACGGTAAAGGACCTATAAATGCCACAAAATTTAGACCTATTGAGAGAATAGCCCCAGGGGTTATTACTAGAAAATCAGTAGATCAACCTTTACAGACTGGAATAAAAGCCATTGACTCCATGTTCCCTATAGGCCGAGGGCAAAGGGAACTTATAATTGGAGATAGACAGACAGGCAAGACTGCTATAGCAGTGGATACCATAATAAATCAAAAAGGCCAAGATGTTATATGTATATATGTAGCCATTGGACAAAAACAATCTACAGTAGCACAAATAGTAGATGTATTTGAAAAAGAAGGTGCTATGGATTACACTATTGTAGTTTCCGCTACAGCTAGTGAATTAGCACCATTACAATATATTGCACCTTATGCTGGAGTTAGCATGGGGGAAGAGTTTATGGATAATGGAAAAGATGTACTTATTGTTTATGACGATTTGTCTAAACATGCTATAGCCTATAGGGCTATGTCCTTATTATTAAGAAGGCCACCTGGAAGGGAAGCTTTCCCAGGAGATGTGTTCTACCTTCATTCAAGGCTGTTGGAAAGGTCAGCAAAATTAGATGAAAAATATGGAGGAGGAAGTATTACAGCCCTTCCCATTATAGAAACCTTAGCAGGAGATATTTCAGCATATATTCCAACTAACGTTATATCTATAACTGACGGTCAAATATTCTTAGAGACTGACTTATTCTTTGCTGGACAAAGACCAGCTATAAATACTGGACTTTCTGTATCTAGGGTTGGAGGCGCTGCTCAAATTAAGGCTATGAAGAAAGTAGCAGGAAGTTTAAAATTGGAATTAGCCCAATATAGGGATTTGGCAGCTTTTGCTCAATTTGGTTCAGAATTGGATAAAGACACTAGGGAGAGGCTTGCTCAAGGGGAAAGAATAATGGAAATATTAAAGCAGCCTCAATATAAGCCAGTAAGTGTTGAACATCAAGTTGTAATACTATATGTAGCACTAAACAAATATTTAACGGATATACCAGTAGATGAGATTAGCCAATTTGAGAGAGAATTTTTAAACTTTGTAGATAATAACTATCCTGAAATAGTTGAATCTATAAAGGAAACCAAGGATTTAACAGAAGAGACAGAACAGAAGATAATAGAAGCTATTGAAGAATTTAAAAAGAGTATTTAATATTCCCTAGAATTGGGGGTGGATTAATTGGCTGAATCAACACGGGATATTAAGAGACGAATACGAGGAATATCCAATACTAAACAGATAACTAAGGCTATGGAATTGGTTTCCTCAGCAAAACTTAGGAAAGCAAGGGAAAAAATGGCAAAGTCTAGACCTTATTACAATACAATATATGATAATATAAAACAGGTTTTAAATGAGACAGGGAGCCTTGGCCATCCTTATCTAGATACAAGAGATGTGGAAAATTCCCTATATATAGTTATAACTGCTGATAGAGGTTTAGCAGGAGGTTTTAACTCCAATGTGATTAGAAAAGCAGAAGAAGATATTAGAGATAAAAAGGACAATACTTATTTAATAACAGTTGGATTAAAAGGTAGGGAATATTTTAAAAGAAGAGGATACAATATAGCAGGGGAATTTATAGGGATGACAGAAGAACCTAATTTTTCCCATGCTAAAGATATAGGAGAAATGGTAATGGATATGTTTGAAAAGAAAGAAATAGATGAGGTATACATAGTTTATACTGAATTTATTACTACCATTTCACAACAAGTTAAAAAATTGAAATTGCTTCCTAGTGAAGATATAAGAGAAGGCGTTAGTCAAAAAGGAACTGTAATTGAGTTTGAACCTTCTCCAGAGGAAGTATTAGACTATTTGATTCCAAAATATATAGAATCTGTAATATATGGGGCATTGATAGAATCATCTAGTAGTCAACAAGGAGCTAGACGAACAGCTATGGAATCGGCTACGGATAATGCAGAAGAGATGATAGAAGAGCTGCAATTAAGTTACAATAGGGCTCGTCAAGCTGCTATAACCGCAGAAATTTCAGAAATAGTTTCAGGCGCGGAAGCTCTTAAGTAATAGGGAAAGGAGTGGGGATATGGAAAAGAACATAGGAAAAATAGTTCAGATAATTGGCCCCGTAGTAGATATTCGGTTTAGTGAAGGCAATTTGCCAGAGCTATTAGATGCTATTGAAATAGATAATCATGGAGAAAGATTGGTAGTGGAAGTAGCACAGCATATTGGTGATGATACTGTTAGATGTGTCTCCATGGGCTCTACCGATGGCCTTATAAGAGGTATGGAAGCAGTAGATACAGGAGAACCTATAACAGTGCCTGTTGGGAATGAAACTTTAGGCAGACTATTTAATGTATTAGGTGAGCCTATAGATGAAAAAGGAGAAGTAGAGGTAAAACAAACATCTCCTATTCATAGACCAGCACCATCTTTTGAAGAACAAGAAACTTCAAGGGAAATATTTGAAACAGGTATTAAAGTAGTAGACTTAATTGCACCCTATTCAAAAGGTGGAAAGATAGGTTTGTTTGGTGGCGCGGGAGTAGGCAAAACCGTTTTAATAATGGAGCTTATAAACAATATAGCAATTCAACATGGCGGTATTTCTGTATTTGCAGGAGTAGGAGAGCGTACAAGAGAAGGAAATGACCTTTACTATGAGATGATTGAATCAGGAGTTATAGATAAGACTGCACTAGTATTTGGTCAAATGAATGAGCCACCAGGAGCAAGGATGAGAGTAGGACTTACAGGACTTACTATGGCAGAGTACTTTAGAGATGTGGAAGGTCAAGACGTATTATTATTCATTGACAATATATTTAGATTTACCCAAGCTGGTTCAGAAGTTTCAGCTCTTTTAGGTAGGATGCCTTCAGCAGTAGGGTATCAACCTACATTGGCAACAGAAATGGGTGCCCTTCAAGAGAGGATAACCTCTACAAAGAAAGGCTCTATAACTTCGGTGCAAGCTGTATATGTACCTGCTGACGACTTGACAGACCCAGCACCAGCTACTACTTTTGCTCACTTAGATGCTACTACAGTATTATCAAGACAAATAGCTGAACTAGGTATATATCCAGCAGTGGATCCATTGGATTCGACTTCGAGGATTTTAGACCCAGAGGTAGTGGGTAAGGAGCATTATGAAGTGGCTAGAGGTGTACAAGAGGTACTACAAAGATATAAAGACCTACAGGATATAATAGCTATATTAGGAATAGATGAACTTTCAGATGAAGATAAGTTGACAGTTTCTAGAGCAAGAAAAATTCAAAGATTCCTATCTCAACCATTTTCTGTAGCAGAACAGTTTACAGGAATGGAAGGAAAATATGTACCCATTAAAGAAACAGTAAGAGGTTTTAAAGAGATATTAGAAGGAAATCATGATAATGTCCCTGAACAAGCTTTCTTCATGGTAGGAACCATAGATGAAGCATTGGAAAAAGCTAAGAAGATGGAGGGATAATTCATGGGTTTTATGTTAAAAATAGTTACTCCTGATAGGGAATTTTTCTCAGAAGAAGTCGATAGAGTAATAGTCCGTGGAGTAGAAGGAGATTTGGCTGTATTAAAAAACAGAGCACCTATTGTTACACCTTTAGCCATTGGGAAGATTAGGATACTTAAAGATGATAAAGAAAGGATTGCAGCAGCTGTAGATGGATATATAAGTGTAACTAAGGATGAAACCACCATTATTACCGATGCTGCTGAATGGCCTGAAGAAATAGATGTTAAAAGGGCAGAAGAAGCAAAGCTAAGAGCAGAAAAACGTTTAAAGGAAAGACCAGAAGGTTTGGATATAGCTAGAGCTGAACTAGCCTTAAAGCGAGCGTTAAATAGGTTAGAAGTGGCAAATCTTAAAAAATTTGACGATGAAAAATTTAACCAATAAGGTATAAAAAGTACCCTTTCTTGGCTATACTTTTACCATAAGGAAAGGGTATTTTTTATGATAAGAATGTTTTGTCCCCCTTTACATTTTTATCAAGATGCCCTTCCTTAATATGATGAACAATTAGAGTCATTAAATTAGGAGGGAAGGGTATGAAAAACTTAAAACATCTATTACTATTAGGAATTATTATCTTTTTATCTATTCCAATATGTGGTATATCTCAGGATGATGTAGAAGAAAGGGATTTGTTAGTGGGTATTTTAGAGGATTTAGGAGCTGATTTTGTAGAAGAAAATGTGGATATAGGTGGCGTTATTATGGATGAATTCAAACAGTTAGAAGATTTAGAAGTTATTGGAGATAAGATTACTAGGGAATTGGAAATCAAAAAGATAGAAGGAGATATGAATGTAAAGGGGCACTATTGGGAGGAAATAGTAGAAGAAGAAGGATTTAATCAATTAATAGTACAAGGGTATGATGAGGAAGGAGATTTAATAACCTTTACATTGTCCTCCTACGAAGGCGAAGATATTGCAGAGACTTCTTTATTTATAAATTTGATAAAAAGGGAGCAATTTGTTGAAATTAATGATATAATAGAAAAGGTAGAAAAAATATTTCAAAACTATAATAAACCTATAAATATTACTACCTGTATAGCTGGGATTTTTGAGGATGATATGAGATTAGATGAAAAGGAAAAGATGGTTCTCAAAGGGGCAAGGGAATATAGGGGAAAGGTAATAGAGAAGTATAGGGATCAACAGGTATTAAGCTTTTCTATTTTTACTCCATATATAGAACAGTATATATATACAGGCAGGGAGAAGATGAATTTAAACATAGTCATCAGATATAATGAATATGAAAATAAAAGCTATATTTGGATAGGAACACCTATTATTACTATTGGTTATTAGAAGTAGGAGGGGATTTATTTGGATAAGATAATGGTGGAAAAAAGTCCTCCATTAAAGGGAAATGTAAGGGTAAGTGGTGCTAAAAACTCTGCACTGCCAATTTTGGCTGCATCTTTATTGGGGACTGAGGATATAATCTTAGAAGATGTACCTAAGCTTAAAGATGTAGAGGTAATATGTGAGGTTTTAACCTCCTTAGGAGCAAAGGTAGAATTTTTAGATAGAGGAGTTATCAAGATTAATTCAAAAAATATAGATAATTATGAAACACCCTATGAGCTTATGAGTAAGATGAGAGCTTCTTTTTTAGTAATGGGACCATTATTGACCCGGGTAGGTAAGACTAAAACTTCTTTACCAGGAGGGTGCGCCATTGGTACTAGGCCTATAGATTTACATTTAAAAGGATTTAGAGCTTTAGGAGCAGAGATTGATGTGGATCATGGAAATATTGGAGCCTATGCTGATAAATTGGTAGGAGCAAGAATTTATTTAGACTTCCCTAGCGTAGGGGCTACGGAAAATATAATGATGGCAGCAGTTATGGCTGAAGGGGAAACTATAATAGATAATGCTGCTATGGAACCGGAAATAGTGGACTTATCTAATTTTTTAAATAAATTAGGTGGAGATATAAAAGGTGCTGGTACTAGTACTATTAAAATTAAAGGGGTAAAGGAATTAGGAGGAGCTACCCATTCTATTATTCCCGATAGAATAGAGGCAGGAACTTTTATGGTAGCTGGTGCTATAACTAAAGGGGATGTGGTTGTTGAAAATGTAATCTCTAGTCATATAAAGCCAGTAATTGCAAAGCTTAGAGAAGTAGGCTGTGAAGTATATGAAAATGGAGATAAAATAAGAGTAATAGGAACTGAAAATTTAAAAGCTACAGATATAAAAACATTGCCTTATCCAGGTTTTCCAACGGATATGCAAGCTCAATTTATGGCATTGATGAGCATCTGTGAAGGGACAAGTGTGGTAATAGAAACTGTATTTGAAAACCGTTTTATGCATGTAGATGAATTGAAAAGGATGGGTGCAGATATTAAGATAGATGGTAGATCTGCTATTATACAAGGAGTAGATAGTCTTATGGGAGCTCCAGTCAAAGCAACAGATCTAAGAGCGGGAGCAGCTTTGGTATTAGCCGGTTTAGTTGCCGATGGGGTGACAGAAATAGGAGATGTATATCATATAGATAGGGGTTATGATAATATAGAAGAAAAATTTAGCAAATTAGGTGCAAGAATATATAGGGTTTAGATAATTTGCAATGTAGAATTTTGTTGAATTGTAGCGACTGTTTCGTGGTCGTACATAAAAGGTAAATATAGGCTAGATATAAAGAGGGCATTTAGTAGGCTCTCTTTTTTATTGTTATAATTCTATCTCTATTAGCATATTATATTTTATACTGAAGTTAAAGAGGGGGAAGAGATGAAAAAATTTGCTATATATACTGTGATAGTTTTAATAATTACCATAATATTGCCAACTATCATAGTAAAAACTTTTAAATTTGTTCCTATAGGCGATAAATTCAATATAGATTCTTTAAAAACTGAAAGGAGGACACGAGAGGACCAACAAGGGAAAACAGGAGAAGGAATTAGTAATTTGATATTTGATGGATATATAAAAATATATGATACTAGAAATGATAAGGTTCAGACTATAGATTTAGAGGAATATGTTAAAGGAGTAGTGGCAGCTGAGATGCCAGCAGAGTTCCATATAGAAGCCTTAAAGGCTCAAGCTATTGCCAGTAGAACCTATGCTTTAAGTAGAAGTTTAAATTTTCCTGATGGGCATCCTGATCATATAGAAGCTCCTATTTGTACAGGCATCCATTGTCAAGCTTTTTTAACTTTAGAGGAGCTAAAGTCCATGCATGCGAAGGATTGGGAAGAAAAATATTGGCCTAAAATTGAGGAAGCGGTAAAATCTACAGAAGGGCAAGTTCTATACTACGATGGGGAATTAATAGAACCACTATATCATTCCACTAGTGGAGGTATGACAGAAGATGCACTAGATGTATTTCAAGTAGATAGACCCTATTTAAAATCCGTGCCAAGTCCCTATGAAGAAGAAGCTCCTAAGTTTAAAACCTTGGTAACCTTAACAGGAGATGAATTTGTAAAGAAACTACTCATGAAATATCCTGGTTCTAATATTACCAAGGAAAATTTAGGGGAGAAGATAAAACTGGTAGAGAAAACTCAATCGGGAAGGATAAAAAAAATAGCTATAGATGGCACGGTAGTCAATGGAAGGGAAATACGGGATTTATTTGAATTAAACTCAACCAATTTCACCATAACCTATAATCCCAAGACCAATATAGTGGATATAGAGACTATTGGTTATGGTCATGGAGTAGGCATGAGTCAATGGGGAGCCAATGGAATGGCAAAAAAAGGTAGTGACTATGAAAAGATTTTAAAACATTATTATACTGGAGTGGAAATTAAAGAGTTTATAATGGATGATTTCCATAGCACAACTGAAAAAGATTAGTGGGATATAGAGAACTAACTCTACTGTCCCACAGGATCCTGGCTATTTAATGTCAGGAATTTTTTGTGCAAAAAATTCTATTTTTTTATTTTTCCATGTATTAAATAGTTATTTGTGGAAATAATATCTATTGGAGGTGAGGGAATGAAAAATAGGTTAAAAAGAATGATAGAGAAAGATGGATTTTATATTATTTTATTTATTTGTGTGTGTATTGTAGCTATAACTGCAACAATAGTCACCAAGGGTAATATCCAAGAAGATAAAAAGGATGAGCTATCTAAGGGGGAGGATTTTTTAATAGTAGATGAGGGGAGTACTGAACCTTCTATGGAAATAGCCCAAATGGAGGATATAATACACGAAGAATATTTAAGGAAAAGACATACTGAAACTATAGGACAAACTGAAGAAATAGAAGAGGAAAATAAGGACAAAGAAGAGGATTTAGAATATGTAGCAGATGAGGAGCCAGAACCATTAGAGGATGAATATATGTTACCACCAGTAGATGGGAAACTAGGTACAGCTTTTACTAGTAATAGCCTAATCTATTCCCATACCTTAGAAGAATGGACCAGTCATAAGGGTATAGATATATTTGCTCAAGAAGGTAGTGAAGTTAGAGCAGCTTTATCAGGTACCATAATGGAGGTATATGAAGACGAGCTTTGGGGAATAGTAATCATAATGGATCATGGAGAAGATCTTATGACCAAATACGCTAATTTATCCACTAAGGATATGGTAAAAGAAGGCCAGAAGATAGGTAGAGGAGAAATAATATCAAAAGTTGGAAAGACTGCATCTATTGAAATGATGATGGAACCCCATATACATTTTGAAGTAATAAAAGATGGTATAAATATAGATCCGATGAAAGCATCACCAGCATTTAGCCAATTACAATAGTATTATTTGTTCTAATAGAAAGTTAATATGCATAAGTATTTACAAAGATGAAAAACCCAAAATAAGTTAAAGGGGGTTAATAATAAGTGAAAGATTATATAGAAGAAAGGGCATTAGAAATTGCAAAGTACATAATAAGCGAAAAGGCTACCGTCCGCCAAGCAGCAAGTGTTTTTGGAGTATCCAAGAGCACTGTTCATAAAGATGTTACAGAAAGGCTTCCAAAGATAAACCCTCTTATAGCCTCAATGGTAAAGCAGGTTTTGGAAAAGAACAAAGCGGAAAGGCACATTAGAGGCGGCAAAGCAACCAAATTAAAATACAAAGCTGTAAACGATTAAATAGGTTCTTAAGGGGAAACCCTTAGGGACCTTTTAGTCTTTTTGAAAAAATTTGTATATAAGGGAAGGAAATTTTGGTTTTTTATAGAAATATATTTATGTTGTGATATATTATTATATAGTAGATGATAAAGGGGGAAAAACGAATATGGCTTTTTTTAGAACCGATTTGGGTATAGATTTGGGAACTGCAAGTATATTAGTATATGCAAAGGATAAAGGTATAATATTGAATGAACCTTCTGTAGTTGCTATAGATCAATCTAGTGGTAAGTTTTTAGCAGTGGGAGAAGAAGCGAGGAAGATGTTAGGACGAACCCCAGGAAATATAGTAGCTATGAGACCAATGAAGGATGGGGTAATTTCTGATTATCAGATAACTGAGAAGATGCTAAAATATTTTTTTACTAAAGCTATTGGGAGGAGCCTCTTTAAGCCTAGAGTAATCATATGTGTTCCTAGTGGAATAACTGAGGTAGAAAAAAGAGCGGTATTAGAAGCTAGTATGCATGCTGGTGCTAGGAAAACCTTCCTTATAGAAGAACCTATTGCAGCTGCCATTGGTGCAGGAGTTGATATAACAGCACCTAATGGTAATATGATTGTAGATATAGGAGGAGGTACTACGGATGTAGCAGTGATATCCTTAGGGGGTATAGTTCTTTCTAGGTCTATTAAAATTGCAGGAGATGACTGTGATGAAGCTATAGTACGCTATATAAGGAAGAAATATAATATGATGATAGGAGAAAGATCAGCAGAGGATTTAAAGATTAATATAGGAACAGCATTTCCCCGAGAGCAGGATGTAACCATGGAGGTAAGGGGTAGAAATCTACTTACAGGTTTGCCCAAAAATATAAAAATATCTTCAGATGAAATGTTAGAAGCTATGGAAGAACCTTTATATCAAATAACAGAAACTATCCACTCAGTATTGGAAAGGACACCTCCTGAATTAGCAGCAGATATAGGGGATAAGGGGATACTAATGACTGGTGGAGGAGCTTTACTATATGGTATGGACAAGCTGATAACCTCAAAGACCGGGATAGAGGTTCATATTGCAGATAATCCTATTGGTTCTGTAGCCATAGGTACGGGGAAAGCATTGGACTGGGTGGATATGATGGAAAATGACTTAATAAATTCTGATTCTATAGGTACAAATAACTACTAAAGTATATATTTTATGTGACGATAATATACAATGAGGAAATTATTAGCTTAGAAAGGGGATTTTAGATGAACCGAGGGCTATATATTAGTGCTACATCGTTAGCTACTAATCAAAAGAGATTAGATGTTTTAGCAAATAATTTAGCCAATGTAAATACCACAGGATATAAGAAAGATCTATCCTTGATGGAAACTTTCCCAGAAAAATTGTTATCTAGGATAAATGATACAAATCCTAGAGTTAGGATTACTGGCCCAAATGAAATAGAGTATGAGCAAGATGGTGAAGTATATAGGGCAAGGACTCAGAATGGATATTTCGTAGTTAGGACCCCTTATGGTGAGGATAGCTATGTAAAGGAGATTCAGTTTATTATTGATGATGAAGGATATCTAAGGACTTATTACATAGATGATCAAGGGGAATACAAGACGGATTACGAAAACTATATAACTGACGGTGCAGGAAATCCACTTCAAGGAGCTGGAGATATGGAGGCTCTATTGGAAGGAATAGTATATTATCCTCCATCTCATGTTATAGGGACTATGAGTGCAGGGGTTAAATTTAAAAAAGTATTTACCGACTACTCTCCAGGGGAATTAATGGAAACAGGGGGAACCTTTGATTTGGCTCTGGTAGGAGAAGGATTTTTTAAAATTCAAGGAGAAGATGGCTATACCTACTATACTAGAGACGGTTCCTTTGTAGTAAATGAAGAAGGGTATCTTACTACTTTAGGAGGGGAGATGGTTTTAGGAACTGGAGGTCCAATAACCATCGACGGAGAAGAGGTAGAAATAGACGGAAATGGGATAGTTAGAGTAGATGGCAATATAGTAGGTAATATTGATATAGTGGATATAGAAAACAAGGAATTTTTAAGAAAAATAGGAGATAATCGATATAGAATGGCATTAGATGAAAACGGTGAAGAGATACCAGCAGAAGAAATCCCCTTTGAAGGTAGACTACTTCAAGGTTTCCTAGAAGGTTCTAATGTCAATGCTATAGATGAAATGGTAGAGATGATTACTCTTTTAAGGGAATTCGAAGCTGGACAAAGGGCCATTAGGGCACAAGATGAGATGTTAGAGAAATCTTCAAATGAAATAGGAAGAGTATAGGAGGAAGAAATTATGAGAGCATTATGGACTGCCGCTACAGGTATGAAGGCACAACAGTTTAATATAGATACTATTTCTAATAATCTATCCAATGTAAACACTACATCCTATAAAACATCAAGGGCTGAATTTAAAGATTTGTTTTATGCTAATTTAAAGAGGAATAATATATTAGATGAAGAGGGTAGACCAGTAAATTTAGAAGTGGGCCATGGGGTTATGCCTACAGCCACCAAAAAGGATTTTATAAATGGTAGTTTTATTGAAACTAATGGTACTTTGGATTTGGCTATTGATGGGGACGGTTTTTTTGTAGTAGAATTACCCAATGGAGATATTAGATACACTAGAGATGGAAGCTTTAAATTAAGTGTAGAAGGGGACGAAGGCATGTTGGTTACCTCTGAGGGTTACATAGTATTATCAGAAGACGATGATGAAATAATCATAGACTCAGGCCTTACAGATATAACTATAGATGATTTAGGCTATATTACAGCCTTAGATGAGTATGGGGATATAGTGGATCTAGGTAGGATTGGATTAGTCAAGTTTGTTAATCCAGAAGGTCTTCAAAGTGAAGGGCTAAACCTATATAGTGCTACTACAGCCTCAGGAGAGGAAATTCCTATGGATCCTGATGAAATGCAGGGAAGAATAGTACAAGGATATTTAGAAGCATCAAATGTTCAAGTAGTAGATGAAATGGTAAAGATGATTACTGCCCAGAGAGCATATGAGATAAATTCTAAGACTATACAAACAGCTGATGAGATGCTACAACTGATAAATAATCTGAAAAGGTAAGGGAGTGACCTAGATGAAAATAGTAAATAATAGTATACTAACTGGCGAATTAGAAAACCATCATATATTACATGCAAAGATGGAAAAAATAGATAGGGATGAAGCTTTAATGGAAGCATGTAGAGAATTTGAAGCTCTATTCTTATCTATGATGTTTAAAGAGATGAAAAAAACAGTACCAGAGAGTGGGCTTGTAGAAAAAAGTCTAGGAACTCAAATATTTGAGGATATGTATATTGAAGAGATATCCAATGAAATATCTAAAAAGGATAGTGGGTTAGGCATAGCAGATATGATGTATCAGCAGTTTAAACAAGGCTATGTAAGTTGGTAGGAGGTAAGAAGATGAAAAAGAAAAGCGCTTCTATTCTACTTTTCTGTGTTTTGGTATTTGGATTTACTAGTGTAGCAATTAGTGCCAATGAGAATCTTTCTAGAAAAGAAGTGGAAGCCCTTGTAGAGGAGATAGCCACTAAAAGAGGGATACCAAGTGTTATACTAAAATCCATTGCCAGTGTGGAATCTAGCCTGGCACAGTTTAATAGGGATGGTAAGCCTAAAGTTAGTAGAGGTGGCAATATTGGTATAATGCAAGTAAGTGGAAGAAACAAAAAGTATGATTTGGCTAAACTTAAAAACGATCCTTTATATAATATAGAATCTGGAGCAGATCATTTGTTGGAAAAATGGAAATGGGCTAATGAAAAGATGCCACAAATTGGAAATATGGATCCTAATATACTAGAACATTGGTACTTTGCCCTATGGGCTTACAATGGTCTATTGGAGAGGAACAATCCTAATGTAAACTATAATAAAACCTATCAGGATAAAATATATCAGGTAGCATTAAAAGAATATGGTCAAAAGATTACCCCTATTGATAGGAAATACATATCTAAGAAAGGAGTTCCTAAGAAAGGCAAAAAAATCCCTACACCTAAAGTACATCATAAAGGAGATATATTAACCTATAGCCCAGGGGATAAAGTAGTAGTAGATGGGAACAATCTTTTACTATTATTAAATAAACCAGCAGGTAAGGAAATAGGAAGGATCAAAAAAGGCACTTCTATGACCATATTAGAGGGACCAGTATTGAATAGTGGATTTTATTTCTATAAGGTTCAAGTAGATGGTAATAAGGATACTGGATGGATATATGGGAATTGGCTATCCAAGATCGATAATACATAAGAATAATACTCCCTTCAGTTGTCTATAATATTAACAGCTGAAGGGAGGTTTTTTTATGAGGAGAAGATATTTTTATACTTTTTTTGCCATCATACTTACCATATTAACTGTAGGTATAATATTATATAATTGATAAAAGCCTGGATGTTTCGTATCCAGGCTTTTATCTATATAATTTATTTTCCAAACATTGGATTTATTTGATAAGTTATATCTTTGTCATTTACTATAAACTCTATTGCTTTCATATTCTTTATTTCGTCAACATTTTTGCCAGTCCTATTATCATATTGTATATATCTAACTCCATCTTTTACTTCAACTTTGGTGCTATTGCCACCATGGATAACCCATATGCTCTTTCCAGTTTCTCCAGTTTCAACTAACACGTCGTGGAGTAGTTGAGCTTCTAATTTATCCTTAAATCCACCATCGCCAAATATAGGAGTGTTGAGTATTAGCACTATATGATCCTTTTCAGTATTAGCTAAATCGTTTTTTAACCATACCCATTGCTGTGGATTTGTAGGCCTTATGCCTCCTTTAGAGCTATTAGCGTCGATAAATAACACATTCTTAAATTCCCTTTTCATATAATTTATACCTGTATTTAATACAAGCTGAGATTTTATGCTTTTGATAAATTCTGTACTAGCTCCTCCCATGAATATATTTACATCATGGCTATTGGCTTTGTTTCTAATAGTGCTACTAGCGTTAAATCCAGCTACCTTATCTATATCAGTCTGGGCTTTAGCTACCATAAAGGAGAATCCATCTTGGGTTTTTTCGCTTTTTACATTTCTATCGTCACTAAAGCTAGTTGGTTTTGGCAATCCAGTACTATCATATTTTGGTGGATATATAGCAGTCAATCCATCTATTAATATTTCACCAGTATGTTTCTTTTCAGGATTTGTCTCTACCACATATATTCTATCTAGCGTAATAGGATAGGATACTTTAGGAATATTAGCTTCTACATATTGCCAATCGGTAGAATCCAATGTTTTTATGAAATCTATAGTATATTCTTTATCATTTTTGTCTCTTATAGTTCCTCTTAACCAACTACCTTGTCCATCTCCTTTGACCCAAAGACCTAATCTAATAGGTTCACCATTAAGGGTTAATCCCTTATTGCCAGCTGGTGTTAAATCTAGATATGCTGCTCTAGTTCCATCACCTTGGGAGAAATCATATCTAATAGTTGCACTATTATTTCCTTCTTTGGATTCGGGATTTACTCCTACACTACCCTGTACATATTCAGGATAGAAGTTGAATTTAAAGTTATTTGCATCCTCAAAACCTTCTACTAGTACACCACTACCACCAACGGAAACCAATATATTATTTACTCCTTGACCGATTCGGCCAGTTATGGCACCAGAGCCTGTTTTTTCACCGCTATAAAATACGCCTTCTTCTACATAGCCAATATCGTTGTTTACAGACCATTCCACATCTTCTGGATATATCTTGGCTTTAAATCCATT
>JAAYFV010000048.1 GCA_012728075.1 Tissierellia bacterium | reverse complement strand
TGGAGCAATTCTATAAAACATTGTGATATTTTTTCATATTTAGTTTACAAAGCCTTAAAAAAACCAGATTTAATAAATTAAATAATCTTAGTTAATCGTTGTATCTCCTATTTGAATAGCAAAAAGGTGGAACCCTTTATAAAACTATATCTGTAGAAGAGACAACACCAAATTTTATTTCATGCTGTTAGTTATAGCATCTTCCAAACAAGCCCCTTTCCTATGCCCTTTTATCTACCCTTACACAACAGATAGTTCTAATACCAATTCTCCTCTTTCAAATCTATATATATCTAAATCACTAATATCTATTGTATTAGTTTCACCTAAAATCATCTCAGATATTAACAATCCAGTAGCAGGCCCCAACATAAAACCATGACCACTAAATCCCACCGCTAAGTAAAAACCTTCTAACTCCTTTATTCCGCCGTATATAGGTTGGGCATCAGCAGTCATAGTATATAATCCAGCCCACTGTCTTATTATATTTAATTTACTTAGTAGAGGAAGTAATTCGCTACAAGTTCTCGCCATTTCCTCCTTAAATTGCCATGAGGAAGTTACCCTAAGATCTTTGGGTTCATTATCATCTCCTCTACCCATGATAAAACTACCATGGGGTGTTTGTTGACAATATACATTTAAAGAAAAACCCATATACATAGGTTTTTGAATTGGATCTACTGGTTCAGTAACTAAAATTTGATGTCTTTGAGAATAAATAGGTATATCAATATTTACCATTTTGCCAATTTCTTTAGAATGAGCTCCCGCTGCATTTACCACAATAGGGGTAGAAATGTATCCTTTATCCGTATGTACTCCTTTAATTTTATTCCCTTGGGTTTCAATACCTATAACCTGAGTAAAAGTCATAAATTCCACTCCTAGCCTTTTAGCAGCTTTAGCAAAAGCTTCAGTAGTGTGAAAAGGATTTAAATGCCCATCTTTAGGACAGAATGTCCCCCCTATTATCTTCGATTCATCCATATGAGGAATTATTTCTTTAGCTTCTTTAGGGGTTAAGTATACTGAAGGTATCCCAAGACTATTTTGGAGTTTCACATTTTTTTTAAACTGTTCGTCTTCCTTCTCAGTACCTGCAACTAACAAATATCCTCCTTGATTAAATTCTATATCCCTTTCATATTTCAATTCTTCATTGGCATTTTCATAAAACTCTATAGACATCTTAGCCAGCTAGCAATTTCTCTCTGTTCCCCATTGCATCCTAACTCCAGCACCACATCTTCCAGTAGCACCACTAGCTAAATAAGCTTTTTCCACCACTACTACATCCTTTACACCTTTCTTAGCCAAATTATAAGCTATAGAGGTCCCAGAAATCCCTCCACCAATTATTACAACCTCTGCGGTTTTATTCATCATCCTCACCTCCAGCTATTATACCTATATTAATAGGTTTTATAGGTGGCCTAAAGGTGCTCATAGGCATATTCTTCATATTTTGTCCAGTTTCTTTAGCAATTTCTTGCAATAATAAATGTCTACAAGTCCTCCCTTGGCAAGGTCCCATGCCTACTCTACTTATTCTCTTTATTTCATCAATGGTTTCATATCCTTCTTTAATTAGATTCTTTATCTCTCCAAGGGTTATACCTTCACATCGACAAATTATAGTATTATCACTAAAATAATCTTCTATATTTAAAAATCTCACTTCCATTGAATACTCTATTGGAACTTTTAAAGTTATAACTGATGTTTTATTTTCCCCTTTGCCTTGTTTTACTTTGACCACTTTTGCCCTACATATTGGCTTCCCTTCCCTATTTAGGCCAGTTACAAAGATACCTTCTTTAGGCAATGGCAAAAACTCATAGGGTATTTGAACTAAAGCTTCAGTGTCTGAATAACTTTCATCAATAATAAATATGGCCAGGCCAGGACATTTTGTTAAACACTGTCCACAACCTGTACATAGCTGAAAATCTATAATAGGCCTTTGGTTTATATTTTCAAATTCCTTTATGGCCCCAAATTTACAAGCAGTATAGCAGGGATTACAAGGAATCTCTTGGAAACATTCGATTATAGCCACTGGCCCTTTTCCTCTTCTCTCCTTAGAAGGCACAATTTCCTTAATATCTTCATTTGTTGGTATTCCAGTTTTAATCAACATAATATCCTCTCCTAAATTATGACTTTCCTTAACCCTGATCGGATTTTATCTCCCACAGGTCCTGATCTTAAAGAAATAAGTTGATCTATTAAATCCTTCCTTCGTTCCTCATAATCACCATAGTAATAACCTAAGCTTTTTGCCGCACAAAGTCCTGCTAATCTTCCCTCTACCATAGCACTACTGGCTTCTTCTATTCCTCCAACATCACCAGCTATAAATATACCAGAAATATTTGTCTCTAGATTATCATCTCTTATGGGTTCATGTCCTCCTAGTTCAGGAATATATTCCATCTTACAACCAATTTGCCATAAAAGATCCGCCAATGGAGATAATCCTACAGATATACAAATTACATCTATATCAAAATCCATTTCTGTATTAGGTATAGGTTCCCAATTCTCATCTATTTTCCATATAGTTGCCTTCTCTACTGCATCTTTTCCATGGGCATACTTTATGGTATAGGATGTTAAAATAGGAATACCCATTCTCCTAATCTTAGAAGCATGCACTAGATAACCGCCAATTTGAGGTGCTGCATCTATAATAGCCTTAACATTTACTCCAGATTGGATAAGCTGATAACTAACAATAAGTCCAATATTTCCAGCACCTACCATAAGTACATTGTTTCCCGGTTTAACTCCATATTCATTCATTAAAGTTTGCACTGCACCAGCTCCATATATTCCTGGTAAATCATTGTTTGGAAAAGCTAAGAATTTCTCTGAAGCACCAGTGGCCACTATTATCTTTTCTGGTTTTAGTTTTTTATATTGCTTGTCTTGTTCTATAGTAATAACTTTGTCTTCATAAAGCCCTAATACAGTAGCATTAGTTAAAATTTCTACTCTATCCCCATATTTTTTTAACTCATCTTCTAATATATTTGCTATACAAAATCCCCTTGTAGAAGCATATTGTTTCTGTGATCCAAAAAATTTATGAGTCTGTTTTTTAAGCTGCCCTCCTAAAGAGTAATTTCTATCTATTAAAGTAACTTTTGCACCAGAAGATGCTCCAGATATGGCAGCAGATAACCCAGCAGGGCCTCCTCCAATTATAGCTATTTCTGTAGTTTTCATCTCAATCTACCCTTTCCCTTCTGAGTTTCTACTACCATTCCCTCTTTCAATTCCTCTATACATATTCTCACATTGGGTTCCCCATTAACTGTCATCAAACAAGAAGAACAATTACCTATAGCACAATAAAAACCTCTAGCTCTGCCTGTTTCAGGATGATGTCCTAAGATCTTTATACCAGCAGCATGTAAAGCAGAGGCTATAGTATCACCTTTAAATCCAATATACTCTTTGCCATTGTAAACAAATTTTATCTTTTCAACCCTTTTAAATGATAAAATAGGGTGTTCATCTATTCTCATCTATATCCCTTCCCATTCATCATAATATTATAAATAATTACAAATTATTCATATAAAACATCTGCCAACATAAAAAATTAATAAGTTAACCCTAACTTTCCCTATTATGAAGTAATAAGGTTTAAAGAATATTTTCCGTAGTCTATATAATTTTACTAGATACAGAAACTATGGAAATTATCCTATTTAAATGATAACTTTTGAAAATACCCTTTTCCTATTAAAGTCCATATCTTTTTATCTTCCCATGAAGGGTCTGTTTAGGAATTTTTAATGCTCGAGCTGCTTTTGCACAATTATTGTTAGCTTTTTCTAATGCTATTTTAATTAACTTTTTTT
>JAAYFV010000047.1 GCA_012728075.1 Tissierellia bacterium | reverse complement strand
GGTTGGAGCATTGCTTTTTAATTTAGGAAAAACTCATGTAGGATTTTGGTAGAAAAAAAGGGGGAAAGTTTATTTCCACATTGACGATGATAAATTTAAAGAAAAGTATGGTTATAAGCCATTTAGCGGTTATAGAGATTATTTTAAAAAAACCAACAAAAAAGAGAGTAAATTTAATTCAAAAAGTCCTTTTACAATAGATATGGATTCTATAAATGAGGAGCTTAAAGATTTTTTTAATGAGGATATTAATTTTCAATTTAAAAAGAATAGAAAAGAAAAAAACCTTAGATTAATAGATGTAGTAAAGGGCAATGCAGGTGATAGTGAATTTATAAATAAAGTGATGTTTAAAGGTTGCGAAAATATAAATTCTGGAATAGATAAAGGAGCACCAAAAAAGCAGTTGAATAATCTTAAGATAGCTAATGCTTTTGGAACTACTTAAGAAGAAATAGCAAACAATAAAAAAGATTTTGTAGATTTGACAAGATATGATGAGTCAAGAATCATTATTCTAAGGAACTTGTGGATGAAAATAGATTCTATGGGAAGAACTAATATAGATGTATATGAAATGCGAAGGTTTATTTTGGGAGAAATAAAAAAATGGTATTCTCATCTTTTAAGTGATTCTCGTTTTCCAATTAATGATGTAACATTGTGGGATCAAGCATATATGACAGCCTCTATGTTTAAAGCTAGTGTTGCAGCTTTGTGTTTGGAAGAAGAAAAGTATCAAGATTATATAGATAGGCCACGTGAGATTAAGTGGAGTATACTTGGTGTGCAGTATGATAAACTAGGACTTGCAGAAAAGGCACTAAATCCATCTTTTATAGATTGGTATAGAAATGGAACAAATGTAGTAGATGAAAAGATAAAAAAGGTGATAGAAGAAGATTTTGCATTGGGAAATGAAATCTATAGAGATGAAACAGGAATATACTTTATTGCACCAGAGAATATTTATGGGAAAAAAGTTGATGGTGATATAGGACTATATAAAATGAATGATAATTTAAGTGATATACAAAAAAAAATAATAGAATGCTTTAAACTTTTTAATGGAGAAGTATTCCCATCTATATATATAACAGAACCTTCAAGGGGAACTATGAATATAGCTTATTTAATTGAAAATGCCAAAGAAAATTTTTTAAAACCAGTTTTTCCAAAATCTAATAATTTAGTAGAAGAGTATTTTCAAGAGACAGAATATAATGATGAATTTAAAGTAATATGTGATATTTGTAAAGTAAGATTAGCAGAAGATGATAAAGTCGAAAAGTTAAACTTATGCAGTATTTGTAAGGAAAGAAAGAATGAAATAGAACGAACTAAATTAAATGATGAATATAAAGAGACCATTTGGACTGGAGAACTCCAAGATAAAAACAGAAGAATTGCCCTTGTAACTATGAAATTTGAGCTAGATGAATGGTTGAATGGGAATATGGTGAATACAATGTTAATTAGTGATTATGATATGAGAAATATATCAAATGATTTAAAAAATGATTTAAAAAAGAATGAAATAAAAACAAATGAATCTGCTATAGGGAGTATTCTTTATAAAACTGATTTACCACCAATACCGTTAAAAAAATATGCTGAATCAATACTCCTTGAACGCTCCATAGGAGATAGATGGGAAAAACTTTTGAAAGATGAATTAGGGGATAATATTGATTTTGAAAATAGAAAAATAAAATGGAATGAAGTTAAAAAAAGTGAAAAACAAATTGAATTTTTATCCAAAATACTTCTTCAATTTGTAACTAGAAAAAATCCATCTCCAGCAAGATTTAGACGAATTTGGGAAACTACTGAAGAATTTTTTGTGGATATTGAAAATCACATGATGGACATTTTAGAAATATCCAAATCGAGAAATGTAAGGATAAAATGGAATAAAGTTATAGAAGAAGATAAATACAAAGGAAGAGAATTTGAATATAAAGGTTTAAACTTTTTATCTGATGCTAAAGGCAATCTATATCTCATATCATCTATAGAAAAAGCAATTCCTATTATAAGTAAAGAAAAGAAGGAAAACGAAGAAATATATTCTCAAATAACCAATAATGAAGGGAATTGGATAACAAATGAAATTATAGAAATGATAGATGTTAGTAACAATAATAAATGCAAGGTAGAACTTAAAAATCCAAAATACATTTCATATAAACCTTATCTTTCTATTATTAATCCAACACCAATATCTTGGCAGTTTATTGTTCCAGCTGAATATGTTCCAAAACTTATAAAAAAAGTTCAACATAAATATGATGAAGAATTTAAATATGTAAAAGGGAAACTACCTCTTCATATAGGTGTAGTTTTCCAAGATTATAAAAAACCTCTTTATATAGGAATAAAGGCTTTGAGAAACATCAGAAGGGATATAGACAATTGGGATAGTATAGATAAAGAAATATCAGGAGAAAGATTAAAGCAAATGTCAGATGCTGCTATAAATAATAGCAATTCAGATTGTGAAAGTAGAACGGAATTAAAAAGATACTATAGCCTATATCCATTAAATAATGGTGGGAAAGGTGATTATAGTTTTTATATTAAACCTAATAAACAGCCTATGGAACTTAAATCTGTTGATAAAGCTAAAGACACCGAAAAATATCTAATATATCCCAATACAATAGACTTTGAATATCTAGATGTAAACACTCGAAGAAATGATATTTGTTATGATACTGAAAAGGCCAATAGAAATAAAATTGTTGCTAAATATAAACAAAATAGACCCTATACTTGGGAAGAGTGGGAAACTTTCAATGAGTTTTATGATTATTTTAAGGGAAAAGAAAGAAAAACTAAGCTTCAAACTATGGTGAATTTGATATATTCAAAACTTAGTGATTGGCAAGATAATAGCAGTTTAAAATGTTTTATATTATCGGCTTTTATAAATATTTTTGAATTAAATGATGCTGAATCTAAAAATAAATTTGCTAGAATATTGGGAGAAAATAAATGGGGAAATATTGAAAGCTTATGTGATAAGAAATTTAGAATAAAGCTTCATAAGTTTTTAGATATGTATGATTTTTGGCATAATGGTTTGAAGGAAATTTAATAGAGGGGGAGAGAAAAAATGAGTAAAGAGATAAGAATAACTGCAATATCTCGTGATCCTATATATATAGGAACAGGAGGATTTACTATAGGGAGAGTTGATAACACTATTGTGAGAGATCCTATAACTAGAATTCCTAAAATTCCTGGGACAAGCTTGGCAGGCACTTGGAGATATTATATGGCTCTTACTATACACTCTTATTTTAAAGAAAAATTTAAAATTAATAGAAAAGCTCGTAAGAGCAGACTTGAAGAGGCAGGAAAAAAGGAAGGAGAAGAAAAAAAAATAGAAGTACTTTTTAAAAACAATGTAAAAGATTGGGTATCAGGTTTCAAAGGTAATAGATATGCGGCTATAAAATGTGCTGGACAAGATGATAAGCCAAATCTTTCAGTAGAAGAATCTAAAATGCTGTCCATAAATGAAGATGCTGGTCATTGTGGGAATTGTATAGTGTGTAAAACTTTTGGATTTTCAAAGCAGGATAAATCCCAAAGAGGAATGGCATATTTTTCAGATTTAAATATATTATTGTTCCCTGTATATACCAGATTAGGTACTAGATGGATAACATCTAAGGGGATATTGAACTCTGCAGGGATTAAGTTAAAAAGTGTCCCGAATTTTGAAGATTATGAAGTATTAGTATGTGATGAAGATGATAGAAAACAGAATTCAATAAATTTAGGATGGTTAAATTTTAGAATAAAAAATGGTGAATCTACAGTAGATCTTAGCAATATAAAGAAACAAATTGGAGATGATTCAGCATTAAATTTGTTGGGAGAAAAAATTATTATTGTTTCAGATAATATTATCCATCAAATAATCAATTCTAATCTTGAAACTAGAACTTCTGTATCCATAGATCCTACTACTGGTGCTGCTAAAGAAGGAGCACTATTTACAAGTGAAGCTATTCCTAGAGGAACAATATTCTATGGAAATGTAAGAATAGAAGAATATCCTTTAGATGAAGAACTTTCTTTAGATTATGTATCAGAAGCATTAAAAGATAGTAAAAAATATTTTGAAACATTAGGTGTAGGTGGCATGACTACAAGAGGATTTGGACGGTTAAAGATTTTTGATTGGGGTGAAAAAAATGACTAAGGCTGAAAATCTTGATTCTTGGATAAATGAATATAGTTACAAGATGGTAAAAGAGCTTAAAGACGGAAAGGTAAATTTGGGTGAAATAGATAAGGCTTTAGGTGTTTTATGCAATGACGGAGTATATGGATATTATGTATATTGTAAGTCAAAATCTAATGGTAAAAGTGATGAAAAAATAAAAAGTCCTATGTTCAGCCAATTTATATCAAATATAGTTAAAGAATTTGATGATATAGTTTATAGTGGAAGAGAACTTAAATCTTTCAAAAGCCTATATGAATATGATGGATATTTTAGTAATCTGTCTACAGACATTCATAAATTATTATTTTTTAAAGATATATTAGAAAAGATATTAACCTATGCTAGATATCATGCAAAAGCTGAGGGTGATATAAATGAGTAATTTGGATGATAAATTAACTTGGTATAAACTTAAGTTCAAACAATAAAATCCAATCCATATTGGAAAGAAGAACTATGGAGTATTATCTGAAACTAGATTATTTATTCCTGGTTGGACTATGTGGGGAGCATTGGTTAATAGCTATGGGAAATTAAATGGTGAAATAGATGAAACCTTTCAAGAAGGAAAAACTTTATTTAAAAACATTACTTGTTTTTATCCTGAGCCTTTAGATGGAGAAATTATGTTTCCTAATTTTAAAGATGGCAAATTATATATGGGAAATATTTCGGAAACAGATTTTAGGATGAGATATACGGATACATATGTTTCTACAGCAATAGAGGCTCCATATTTTGCAGCAATGGAAGAATCCCTTCATGAAATAGAGATTATTTTACCTGAAGAAAAAGGAAATAAAGCGAAGGAACTTTATTGGGTAGGATTAGTTGGAATAGAAAGAGAAGGGAAAGTACAGCAGAAGAAATTGCGGAAGTTAAAAGAAATATCAATATAAAAGAATTATCCCCAGATGATTATTCCAAAAAGTATAATAAAAAAATTGCCTGAAGACATTTTTGCTCCATTTAAAGAATCAGAAATTAAAGAAGATGACTTCATCTTTGCTGTGGAAGAAAACATTTCTCCTCATCCTGCCACCTGCCGTCTTGTTCGTAATAAAAATCTAGATAATCCTCGTGGTTCCTAAACGGGTAATTCCGCGCTGCCAGCCGTTCGTATCGGTCCACGTAACGATAGGTATTGG
>JAAYFV010000046.1 GCA_012728075.1 Tissierellia bacterium | reverse complement strand
GTAAAGTACTATTGGCATACAAGCCAAAAGATGTCAGGGATGACAAGCTAGAAAAAATTGAATTAACTAAATACACAGAAAATACAATAGTAGATAAGGGAAAACTCATAAAGGAATTAGAAGAAGTTAGAGAGAAAGGGTATGCCTTTGACAATGAAGAAAGAGAAATAGGAGTTAGCTGTATAGGTGCACCTGTATTTGATATTAATAATAATACAATAGCTTCTATTACTATATCTGGACCAACAGCAAGATTTACTGAAGAAAATAAGAAAAAATGGGTGGATATTGTAGTAGAAGTTGTCAAAGAAGCAAGTGATTACTTAAAAATTATAAATTAAATGGGACAGGGGGTCAGACCCCTTGTCCCATGTGGGACAAAAGGTCTGACCCCCTGTCCCAGTAAATTCGAGATAGCATAGAAAAACAAAAGAACAAAAATAAAAGCTCAGTGGTGTTTATAAAGCCACTGAGCTTTTATTTTTCAATTATCTATTGATTTCAGGATTATCTGTTCTTCCCACTAAATAATCAATAGAGACTTCAAAGTAGTCAGCTATGGCAACTAGCTTTTCTATAGTTGTAGTTCTTCTTCCACGTTCAATATCACTTATAGCAGTATAGGAAAGTCCAACCATTTCTCCTAATTCAGATTGTTTGATATTTTTTTGTTTACGCAACATTTTTACGCGTTCAGCGAAAATTTTTTTAGAAAACATATAAAAACCCCTTGACTTTTCGCCTATCGCGAAGTATAATATTAGACAAGTAGTTTCGCGAAAGGCGAAATTATTTTATAAAAAAGGTGGTGATAAGATAAAAACCCTATATTAAAATAATTATCAAAATAGCTGTTTTTATACCTTTTAAACAGCTACAAAAATTTATAAGTACTAATTATTTAGCAGGTTATCATAAAGTTTGCCCCAACAAACTTTATGATAACATTTTACCAAAATTTTTATACTAATACAACTGTATTAGATAAAGGAGGTTTAGTTAATGGAGGGAAAAGGTCTGTTTTATGATTTTAAGGTTCATCTTATTTGTATTATTCTAGTGGTTATTGCTGAACTTATCGGTATCATATCTATTAGCTTAGGGCCAATCAAATTTTCTTTGTTGCCAATGCTTCATGCTTTGGTTATTGGTATTTTGCTTACACAAATCAGGTTTCTTAAGATATTAAATCAAGAAGATATGGAGACGGCTTCGCCATACATAGGGATTTGTGTTATGTATTTGATCGCTTATATGGGAAGCACTATAGGACCTAATCTTTCTTTAGTTGCTAGTGCTGGTCCAGCTTTGATCCTACAAGAATTAGGGAATCTAGGAACAATATTTTTTTCAATGCCAATTGCAGTCCTTATATTTAAAATGGACAGAACCTGTATTGGAAGTGCTTTTTCTACATCAAGAGAGGGATCTTTGGCAATTGTAGCGGATCTATATGGACTAGACAGTCCTGAAGGACGTGGAGTAATGGGTT
Organism: Tissierellia bacterium; assembly: GCA_012728075.1. Taxonomy (GTDB): domain Bacteria; phylum Bacillota; class Clostridia; order Tissierellales; family Tepidimicrobiaceae; genus Keratinibaculum. The sequence goes on along the minus strand of JAAYFV010000046.1, from coordinate 3,080 downwards.
CTTATATAACAGGTACATTATTAGGAACTATATTCAATGGTATTTTAGCATCTTTGCTGGTAAACGTTTCCTGGTTCCTACCAGAAGCTTTAGCTGCGGCTTGTGGCACAGGCTCTGCATCTATGATGAGTGCCGCCCTTGGACCTATTTTAGAAGCCTTTCCTGAAAAAGCAGATTCATTGACTGCTTTTGCTGCAACAAGTCAAGTATTAACAAGTATCGATGGTATGTATATGTCTCTATTTATAGCAATTCCTCTTACTGAATGGTTATATAAAAAGCTCAAAGGGAAGAAAGCAATAGAAGAGGAAAAACAAGCAAAAATCAAAGAAGAAACTAAACAAATACCCCAAGATGTTGTTGTAGAAGAAGCTACAATAACTACTAAAGATGAATGGATAACTAGAATCAAGGTGCTTATTTTTTCGGGAGTATTTTGTTTAATAGCTAATTGGTTAAATTCTATAAAGAGTGGTAATTCTGTTACACCTTTTGAAGCTTTGCCTGGAATGTTATGGCTTTTTGCCATAATCATAGTTGGAAATATTTTAAAAGATTTTCTGGACAAGTATAAAATCAATTTACCAACGATAGTCTACATAACTTTACTTGCTACTATTTTAAGTATTCCAAACTTATGGCCAGGAGCAAAGATTATGAATGCTTCCTTGGAGAAAATCAGTTTATTACCATTATGTACACCTATTTTGGCCTATGCAGGGATTGCAACAGGAAAAGATATGGCAGCGTTTAAAGAACAAGGATTTAAAATTATCATTGTAACACTATGTGCTTTGGCAGGTACTTATATAGGTTCTGCTGTTATTGCTAATGTAGTATTAAAAATAACTGGGGGGTACTAAGTATAGTATTAGAGGGCTAAATATAGATTTGGCTCTCTAATTATCAACTATAAGATCACTATGAAAAATACAACACAAAGATTAACTTTTCATCATATTATGATTTTGATTTCAATATTTTTAATTATGTTTTCAGGCATGGGGATTATATTTAATTGTTCTAGCTTATTTATAATTCCTATTTGCGATGAACTTGGATTTTCGAGAAGTTTATTTAATTTTACTTTTACCATAAGAAGTCTAACAATAATGATTACAACCATGAGTACTGGGAGAGTCTATCAAAGGTTATCGATAATAAAACTTATGAGAGTATCAGTGATAATAGTTTTTGTGTCATTTTTTATGATGTCCTTTGCATATAATATTGTTTCATTTTATCTATTGACTATTATTTTAGGCATAGCTTTTACCTATATTAGTGTTGTTCCTGCTTCTATAATAATTCAAAGTTGGTTTAAGTCAGATATAGGGCTATTTCTTGGGATTGTATTTATGGGAAGCGGTGTTGGCGGCATGGTGTTTAATGTAATGGCAGGTATTTTAATAGAAAGATTTGGGTGGCGTATTACATTAAAGATACTGGCTATAATACTTGGAATCTCAACAATACCTACTACATTTTTATTTGTGAAATTAACTCCTGCTTATAAAAGAACCCAACCTTTTTATCGGGAAACTGTAATAGATAAAAATGAAGGAGAGTATTCTCCTATCGAAGTTCAATCTATAGTTCCAGTCAATATAGCTATTTTATCTATATTAATCGTATTAACTAGTTTTAGCTCATACTCGGTTATGTTTAATATAGCTCCATATTTAGTTGGTAGTGGTTTTGGAAATGTAGTTGCAGCTTCCATCAACTCTATTTCCATGGGTGCATTGGCCTTTTTCAAGGTTTTATTTGGAAAGATATGCGATAGTATTGGTTCATTGATTACTACAATGATTTGTATTATAGCATCTATTATGTCTTTGAGTTTGCTTTCTTTTACACATGATTTGAATTTAATGTATGGGGTTGCTTTACTTACTGGAGTAGCTGGGACGTTTGGAACGGTGGTTGTTCCTATTATTACATTGGAATTATTAGGAAAGGACAATTTCTCAAAATACTTGGGAGTAACAACAGCTTGTTCAAATTTAGGAGTATCCATTGTACCGTTACTTAGTGGATTTTTCTTCGATAGAAGTACTTCTTATGTGCCATATTTTATATTTGCACTATCTATTGCTTGTATTGCATTGTTGATTAGCTTTTTTATCTATTATCAGCGAAATCGTCAATCTTAAAAAACATAAAAACAATAATATATTTTTATGAAAATGAGAGGAGGATTTAAATGAAAAAGACAAAGGAAGAATTAAAAAAGATGGCTATTGAGGCTATTGATAAAAGAAGGGAGGAGATATTTTCAATAGGTGATTCTATCTACAATGAACCTGAATTAGGGTACAAGGAGTTTAAAACAGCAGAAAAAGTAAGACAAGTGTTTGAGTCTCTTGATATACCATATAAAGATCAAATTGCTATTACTGGATTAAAAGGAATTATCAAAGGAAAGGAGTCCAAGTATCGAGTTGCTGTTATGGGGGAGTTGGACTCTGTGGTATCTCCAAAGCATCCTCATAGCGATCCCAAGACAGGTGCTGCCCATTGCTGTGGACATAATTGTATGATTGCTGGGATTGTTGGTGTTGCCTATGCTTTGAAAGATACTGATATAATGGAATATTTAACTGGTGATGTAAGTATTATGGCTATTCCTGCAGAGGAGTTTGTTGAAATAGGATATAGAAATGAATTAATCGAGAAGGGGAAGATTAGCTTTTTAGGAGGGAAACAAGAATTTATCAAATTAGGTGCCTTTGATGATATAGATGTAGCTTTAATTCAGCATACCTTTTCTAGTGAAGTGGAAGGCAATAATATAAGAGCAGTTGCAGGGAATTCTTCTAATGGCTTTATTGGCCAGGAAATACAATTTATTGGGAAAGAATCCCATGCAGGAGGTGCCCCACATGAAGGGATAAATGCTTTGAATGCAGCTAATATTGCTTTAATGTCCATTAATGCCCAAAGAGAAACATTTAAAGAGGAAGATTATATTAGAGTACATCCAATCATAACTAAGGGCGGGGATTTAGTAAATGTTGTACCTGCTGATATACGTCTAGAAAATTATATTAGGGGAGCTAATGTAGATGCAATAATAG
>JAAYFV010000045.1 GCA_012728075.1 Tissierellia bacterium | reverse complement strand
CCACTGCTCTTTCAGAACCTCTTTTATCGGTAAAGTAATTCTTTCTAACTCCTCTTGGAATATAACCTTCTTCCTCTGGGGATCCAATCTCTTCACCTTTTGCAATCTTTAACGCTAAAGGTGCCATTTTTTTAACAGCATCTCTCATACCTGCAGCAGAGTTTTTAGTGGATACTATATATACACTCTTTTTATACATATCTGCTCCAGGGTTTTCTATATACATACCAGTTATAGCTGGAATACCTAATTCAGATTGTACTGCATCTGCAATTGTACCACATGCAACACCATATCTACCTGCATTAAAAGCTGGGCCTGCTATAAACAAATCTGGGTCCTGTTCCTTTACCATTTTTAATATTTCAGCCTTTGCTTCTTCTACATTTTCATTAAAATAACTATCACCACATATAATAGTAGCAACTATTTCTGCTTCACCTTTAAACTGTCCATTTAAAGCCATTCCTGGTCCAACAACGCCTTCTCTGATTTCTGGTTTATAATCTGCTTTCTCTTCTCCACCAATTCCTGCAAAGAACTGATTAATATAATGGACTACTTTAATTTTCCCCATTAGATTCCCCCCTCTCCTTTTTTTCTAGGGAATTAATCATTAAATTTGCAATATTCATCTCTTATAGTTTTTACTTCGTTGATGATTTCATCAACATCTAAAACCATTTCCATCATACCTATTTGCTCATCATAAACGTCTGGATCTACTGATTCTTTAAATTCTGGTTCTACTGCATGATAAACTCTAAGTCCTAACTGGACTCCTGCTAATGGACCTGCAAAAGTTGGGTCTCCTGCTGTAACTGTTTCAGCTGCTAATCCAGCTGCTTCAGCTTCAGCTCCACCTATTATTACGATCATGTTTTCTGCACCGTATTTTTCTGTTAGATCTTTAACCCTCTTTTGATTTTCTAGGTCCATAGCTCCTGCAGCAGTTCAGACGAAACATTCTGTTGATGAAAATACTACTTCAGCATCAGTAGTTTTAACACACTCTTCAATGGCTGGTCCTGGTATACCATCTCTATCGCCAATGATGATAACTTTTTTGTTAGCATCAAATAATGACATAACCACACATCCTTTCTTTGTTTTTCTACTTTTTATATTCTTGTTTTTTAATTATTAATATCCTTTAGCGGACATCTTATTAAATCCTAATTCATTAGTTGCTCCTGTTATAGCTTGAAGTTCTACTGTTATGGAACCATCTTCTTTTAAGCTCCCATCAAATCCCCCAGCTATAACATCTACGAATTCTATATGCCCAATTACCTTATCCATTGGTGGCAAATCAATAACCTCGTTAGCATTTCCTCCCGTTACTACTGCATCTGCAAGGGGATCAGCATCTGCTAGTGATTGACTAGCGCCATCTCTTCCTGCATACTCATCAGTTATAATAACGGTTTTTATACCCTTTTGTTCAATCTTCTTGCAGTTCATAATAAGGTCTGTATCTGGATTACCAAATCCTTCTTGAGAAATTATAACCCCATCTAAATCAAGGTATTCAGCTAATTTAGCTGTCCAGTTGGATGATCTTTCTTTATCTGCTAAATACACGTTTTCATTGGTTATTATAACTCCAACAAAATTAATTTCTTTGCCGTGTTTTGCATATAGATCTTCTATAACTGGATTATTTAGATGGTGATAAGTGGTATTCTTATCACATGCAGATACGCAGTTACCACTAATAATAGCCCCATCCATTATCTCAGTTGGATATAGTATAGTTGGAACTATCTGCTTAGCATCTACTCCATATACATAAGTATCATGGAGCAAACCTTGTGATTGAAGCATTTGTACATAGGCTACCCTTGGAAGATCTGGATATTCTTTGGCTCCTTCAAATAATGTTTTAGTTTCATATATTTCTACATTATCAGGAGTCAATTCTTTTGCTGCTTCTGCTAAATAAGCTGCAGCTTTAAGTCCTGCAAATCTTACAGCCTTCTCATGATCATGCTGTTTCAGCCCATCTTTTGGTTCACAAATTAATACTATATTGTTTAGCTTTGAAAATGGAGTATATTCTGCTCCAGGCCCTGTCATATCTATAATTCCTTCCTGGAATCCTACAATCTTACCTGTAGTAACTACTGCACATCCTTTTAATACATTAGTTTTCCCACTACCAACAGTGTCAACTTTAGACAATACTCCTGGGAAAATACCTCCTGGTCCTTCTACCTTTACCCTTGGTTCTATAACATCCTTTACAGGAGTTATTCTTATACTTTCACCAGGTTTTGCAATTTCTACGTCTACTTCTTCAAGGTGCTCATCTTCTTTTATTAAAGCTATTAGCTCCTCTTTATTCACATAAAGCACCCCATTGTCAATTTTGGTTTCATCACCAAATTGAACATCTTTTATAAGCACATGGCCTAATTCCAGACGCATAAATTCACCTCCCCTTATTCTTGAAACCATCTATTTTAATTCTGGGCAAAGCCCAGAATTAAAAACTAATTTGCATACTTCTTAACCATTTCTTCTACAGCAGAAGCTGTAGCTTCAGATTCTGCCAATCTCTCTACTTCTTCACCATCTTTGTATATGATAATAGCTGGCAATCCCATCACTTTTTGTTTTATTGCTAATCTTCTTGCTTTAGTAATATCCAATGAACAGAATTTTACCTTATCACCATATTTTTCTGCTAGTTTTTCCACATGAGGCATCAATGCTTTGCATGGTTCACAGGTTGGACCCCAATAATCTACTAATACTGGTCCTTCCGCCTTCAAAACTTCTTCTTCAAAATTTTCCTTTGTTAACTCTAACATAATTATCCCTCCTAAAATTATTTTTATTATATAATTTTATTTTCCATATTCCTTACCTTCTAAAGCATCAATGTACTTTCCTGCTTGAACTGCTGCAATAGCTCCATCAGCAGTAGCTGTTACAACTTGCCTTAAAGATTTCACTCTCACATCACCTGCTGCAAACACTCCTGGAATATTGGTTTTCATGTCTTCATCTGTTATAATATATCCATTTTCCATATCAACTTTTCCTTCAAATAGCTTAGTAGCTGGAATAAATCCTATAAACACAAATATTCCAAAGGTTCCATCTTCTTCATCAGCAACTATCTCAGTTAATTCTCCTGTTTTTACATTTTTAACTACCATAGATTCAACTATTCCATCACCTTTTATCTCTTCCACTACTGAGTCCCACATAAAATGCATTTTTTCATTTTCAAATGCCTTTTCTTGGATGGATTTTGCAGCTCTTAATTCATCTCTTCTATGAATTATAGTAACCTTTCTTGCAAATTTTGTCAAATACAAGCCTTCCTCTACTGCAGTATCTCCTCCACCAACTACATAGACTTCCATATCTTCAAAGAAAGCGGCATCACAAGTAGCACAGTAAGAAACTCCTCTACCTGTTAATTCCTTTTCTCCTGGGCAACCTATTGGCCTTGGGTTTGCACCTGTAGCAATAATTACAGATTTTGCTCGATATTCACCTTTTTCTCCCTTTAATACTTTGATTTCTCCTTCTAGTTCCACATCTAAAATAGTATCTAATACCCCTTCTGCACCAAATTCTTTAGCTTGATCAACCATTCTAGCCACTAAACTTGGTCCTGTAGCATTTTCAATAGATCCTGGATAATTAGCTACTTCTGCTGTTGTTACAATCTGTCCACCAGCTTTTTCCTTTTCAATCATTAAAGTTTTAAGTCTAGCTCTTGATGCATATATCCCTGCTGCTAATCCTGCAGGTCCTTGCCCTATAATTACAACATCATAGATTTCTGACATATTTTTTCCTCCTTTGGATATAATTTTAAGGTTAATATCTCCTTTAAATATACTTGCCATAAATTTGCTTATAATATTCTCTTATATTGAATAAAGTAATTTGATATAAATTTTTGTTGATAAGGTCCATTTTGAAATTAATTATGTATACTCTCTTCTATTCTGGATAGGTTATTATGGCTACTGTAGACTTATCTTACCATAATAATAATAAATTTTACATAAAAATACAAGTTATACTTTTTAAGCGCTCATACAGTTATATAGTACCCATAAATATTTATTTTAAAAACTTATATTAAATCCAAATATTTTATATACATCACAACTTTTGCGCATAATAAAAACAGAATAGAAAAAGCATATACATGCCTTCTACTCTGTTTAAAACCTGAGAGTTTCCCCATAAATGGATTGCTCCTTCGGTGCTTTCGCTTTTCAGAGTTTCGTCAAAATACGGTCCTTTTGCCTGAGATCATCATTGTATAACGGCTAATTATACAACTTATTCCTTCGGCGCCACCATGTGGTCTCTCCCGCATTTATCATCCGAAATACTATTTATAATTATTGTTATGTTTTTAACACTGCAGCCATATTATAATATATATTTTGAATTATGACAAGCCTTTTTACAATTTTTTTGATTTAATTAATTTATTGCTCTTTTAACTGGTCTAATACATAAAGAGCTATGTTCGAGGAATGGTCAGAAACCCTCTCTAAATTGCTTAACAAATCTAAAAAAATTACCCCAGAGCTAGGCTGACATAATAATTTGTTTAACCTATCTATATGATTAGTTCTATATTCTCCCTCTAAAACATCTATCTCTTCTTCCAGTCTTAATACTTCCCTAGCTTTATCAAAATCTACATCTGTAAAAGCTTCTAAAGCCTTTCTAAATACCTCTTGACTTTTGTTTGATATAATATCAAACTCTTCCATAGCTTCATCGCTAAAATACAATCTCTCATCTATAACTTCTTGGGATAATTCAGCAATATTATCTGCATGATCCCCCACCCTTTCAATATCATTTACAACGTTTATCAGTACATTTACCTGAGTATGTTGTTCATCTGTTAAGGGTGCATTGGAAAGTTCTACTAAATATTCTACTATATCTCTTTCTAGCCTATTAACAACTTTTTCTTGAGAAAATACCTCTGAGGTCATTTTTTCATCCTTATTTTTAAAAGCCTTGGAAGCTAATTCTAAGTTTTCCTCTACTATCTTGCCCATTCTCATTACTTCTTTAGTTGCTTGGCCAAGGGCAATAGAAGGGGTTTCTATAATTCTAGGATCCAAGTATTTAACTCCAATTTCTACTTCTTCTTCATCCCCAGGCACTATCTTTTTTGCTATCTTTACCAATAAACCTGCAAAAGGTAATTGAATTATTATATTAACTAAATTAAATAATGTATGAGCATTAGCTATTTGTCTTTGTATATCACCAGGAGATATTTTTAATACAATAGCCTCTACAGGCTTTTTAAGTATCGTTATAAAAATTATAGTGCCTATAAAATTAAATAAAAAGTGAATAACTGCTGCCCTTTTAGCTGTTTTATTGGTACCTATACTAGATATTAAAGCTGTAGTTGTTGTTCCAATATTATCTCCAAATAATATTGGAAATGCAATATCCAAGCTTATAAGCCCTTGAGAAGCTAGAGCCTGTAATAACCCAATGGAAGCACTACTACTTTGAACAATAGTAGTCAAGCCTAAGCCAACCAATATTCCTAGGAAGGGATCTTTTAAGCTAATCAATATGTTTTTAAATACTGGACTACCTGCTAAGGGTTTTAATCCGCCACTCATCATATCCATACCAATAAATAATATCCCAAATCCAATAAGAATTTCTGCCAAATTTTTTGAACGTTTTTTTGATGTGGCAATCCAAATCCCCCCTCCAATAGCCACTGCTAATGGTGCAAAATCTGTCAAATTAAATGCAATCAATTGTGCTGTTATAGTAGTTCCCAAGTTTGCGCCCATTATAACCCCAACAGCTTGGGTCAAATTCATAAGACCAGCATTTACAAAACCTATAACCATAACAGTTGTAGCACTACTACTTTGTATTACCATAGTGACCAAAGCACCTACTATTACACCCATTATCCTATTATTAGTCAATATCTCTATTAGCTTCTTTAATTTTTCTCCTGCAGCTTTTTGTAAACCCATGCCCATTAAATTCATACCATAAAGAAAAAGTCCCAGGCCACCTAAAACCGGTAATGCTATATCCATTTGTACCCTCCTAACTCATTTTAAGTTTTATGGGTATATATTGTGTATGAGCCCAATTTAATATTAATACAATTTTGAAAGTTTGATTGTTAAATCTTTGTAAATTTTATTCTAAATGAGGAAAATTCAATTGTCTTAAGGCCTCAAATAGTACTATATTGACTGAATTAGCTAAATTTAATGACCTTTTTATACCTTTCCTCATAGGAATCTTTATAGTCCTATCCCAATTGTTGGATAGTATTTCGTCAGATAACCCCTTGGTCTCCTTTCCAAATACTATAAAACAATCTTCTGTATAATTCACTTGTGTATATATTTTTTTACCTTTTGTAGTTGCAAAATAAAAATTATTATGGAAGTATTTCTCTTTAAGCTCATTAAAGCTGTCATAATAGTATATTTCCACCAAATGCCAATAGTCTAATCCAGCCCTTTTTAAATATTTGTCTTTAACGGAAAAACCCAATGGTCTCACTAAGTGGAGGGTAGTATTGGTTAACGAGCAAGTTCTTACTATATTTCCAGTATTTTGAGGTATTTCTGGTTCTACCAATACGATATTTAATCCCATAAACTTTCCTTCTTTCTATAAATTTAATACATATTTTTCTATTGCTTTCGCTACTCCATCTTGATCATTGGTATCAGTAATTACATGGGAATATTCCTTTACTATATCTTCCCCATTTTCCATAGCAACGGCTAATCCAGCCACTTGAAACATGGATATATCATTTTCATTATCTCCTATAGCTACCACTTGAGAGCTATCTATACTTAATTTTTTACATAATTGCTTTAGCCCTTCTCCTTTTGAAACTCCTTTATTCATTACCTCTACATTATTGTGCCAAGAACTTGATATATTAATTCCTTCTATAGATTTAAGGGCTTCTCTAAAATGTAATAATTTATTCTTATCATCTTCTATAAATACAAATTTATATATTTTAGGTTTTTCTTCTCTTAGAATTTTTAAAGGATCTTCCAATAATTTTAAATTTATTTGCTGTTTTTTCAAATTATCTCTATAGGATTCATGATGTTTTGTAATCTTTTCATCTAATTTTCTGCTATAGAAAGTGTTTTTATCATAAAAGTGATAATATATATTGTTTTCTTCCGCTAATTGTATTAGTTTTTCTACTGATTCTGTTCTTAAAGTTTTTTCATATAAAAGTTTATCTTCATCTCCACAGGATACTACTGCTCCATTGCATGCAACTACAGGGTTTCCTAAATCTATGGATTTTGAGTAATATAGAGCAGATCTAAGAAGTCTACCTGTAGACAATACTACATGTATACCTGCCTCTATAGCCCTGTGTAAAGCTTCCTTATTCCTTTTGGATATTTTTTCTTCATTGTTTAACAACGTACCATCCATATCTATAGCTATCAACTTATAATTCATAAACATCCTCCTCTTAAGTTTGACAAAAATAGCATACCATAAAAAATAAAATAGTCAATAAAAAAAGCTTCATTTTATATTTTGTTATAAAATGAAGCCTATAAAGGAATAATATGGATACTGTCAGTGATTGGGTTTCTTTCTATTGCAACTTTTAGATTATATGCCTTTTCAATATTGGGTTTATTGACAACTTCGCTAGGCTGGCCTATTCCCAATATACTACCATTGTTTAATAATAAAATCCTATCGGAATATCTAGAAGCTAAGTTTATATCATGAATTACTAAGACTACTGTAGTACCTTTTTTTTGATTTAAATTCTTTAAAAGTCTTAATATTTCCATCTGATGATTGATATCTAGATGACTAGTAGTCTCATCTAATAGAAGGATATCTGGATTTTGTGCCAAAGCCTTAGCAACTATTACCCTTTGAAGTTCCCCACCACTTATCTCATTTATTCGCCTTTTCTTTAAATTATAAGTGTTGGTTAATTTCAATGCTTCATCTACTATGTGATAGTCCTCATCTTTTTCCTTTTCAAATCGACCTATATAGGGATATCTCCCCATTAATACTATATCTTCTACAAGAAATTCATAGTCTGTAACTGTATTTTGGGGTACCAAAGCCATCTTTTTAGCTAATTCCTTCCTCTTGTAATCTTTAATATTTTTTCCTTGTATTAAAATAGTGCCTGATTTAGGATTGTAAATATTACTTAATAATTTTAAAAGAGTTGATTTACCTGAACCATTTGGTCCAATGATACTGATAAACTCTCCCTGTTTTACTTTAAAGCTTATATTTTCAAGCACAGTTTTAGTTTCATATCCAAAATTCAAATTTTCTATCTCCAACGCATACATATTGATCACCTACTATATGGATCTTTTTCTCTTACGTAATAAATATATAAAAAAGGGTCCTCCAAAGAGTGCAGTTATTATTCCTACAGGTATTTCCATAGGAGAAATAATAGTCCTTGCTATAGTATCTGCAAAAATCATAAATATTCCACCTATTAATCCTGAAGAAGGCAATAGTATTCTATGATCTGGGCCAACTATTATTCTTACTATATGGGGAATTATAAGCCCTACAAACCCAATTATACCACTTATAGATACTACCATAGATGTCATAAAAGTGCCCAAAATTAATATATATAACTTAATCTTTTCCACTTCTACCCCTAAGCTATGAGCGGATTCTTCTCCTGTTAACATTATATTTAAATCCCTAGAAAAAAAATTCATAACTATAATAGATAATATTACAGGTATGGAAATTTTTATTAAAGGTTCCCATCCCTTCCCTGCTAAACTTCCCAAGGTCCAATATATTATTTTATTCATATCTCTACTGTATATAACCATTAAGAAGGACATAATTGCAGTTAAAAATTGCCCTACAGCTACTCCTGATAACAAAAGAGTGGTTATGGGAACCCTTTGTCTTACTTTAGCAATATTATATACGATAAATACAGTTACTAATCCCCCTATAAATGCAAATATAGATATAGTAGAAAAACCCAGTATGGTTATATTTACGTTAAATATAATGGATATACTAGCGCCTAATGCCGCTCCAGATGATATTCCTAATACATAAGGGTCTGCCATAGGATTCCTAAACATACCTTGAAAAGCGGCACCAGCTGTTGATAGGCTGGCGCCAACTAAAACTCCTAATAATACTCTAGGTAAACGTATAGACCAAATAATGGTCTTATAAGAGTCTGGTATATGGGATGATTTTACATATTTATTTAACATTGGGAATTTAGAGCCAATTATTCTAAAAGTATCTAATATGCTAACATTAGCTGTCCCAATGGTAGCAAATAATCCTATAGAAAAAACAAGTATTATAATAAGCAAAAATATTATGGTTTTATGGGGATATTTGTCTCTATTACTTATCATATATATCCCTGCTCTATTGGAATAATTCAGGATGAATAGCCTTAGCCACTAGTTCTAGAGCCTCCACTATTCTAGGTCCTGGTCGGGATACTATATTAGGCTCTAGTAGATAAATCTTATCATTTTTAATAGCACTAATATTTTCATAACCAGGTCTTTGTTTTATAGCCTCAGGATCTCTCTCTTCCATATCATCAGCAGCTAAATAAACCTCAGGATCCCTTTCAATTAGTTTTTCTACATCAAACTGAGGATAAGGACTATCAGCATCTTTTGCTATATTATCTCCGCCAGCCAAAGTTATCAATTCATCCATAAAAGAACCTGGACCTGCTGCAGTTAATGGATCATGCCAAATTTCATAAAATACTTTTACCTTATCTGCATCTTTGGTTTTTTCTACAACAGCATCTCTTCTATCTATCATATCCTTTGTTATCTCTTCAGCTTCTGATGTTTTACCAGTTATTTTACCTATAGTTTTGATCAAATCTATGACCTCGTCAATTGTTTCAGGTTCATATGATATAACTTTTATTCCTGCTTCCTCTAAACTATTATTTATATCCTCATCTCCTGGCCCATATTGGAATACCATATCTGCTTCTAATTCTATTATTCTTTCTAAATTTATCTCTTGAAAACTTCCAACCTGTTCTTTAGTGCTTGCTTCCTCTGGATAATCACAAAAAGATGTTACCACTACCACATTGTCCCCTAGCCCTAAGCTAAATAATATCTCTGTATGACTAGGTGCCAAAGATACTATTCTCTCTGGTGCCTTTTCAAATACAACTTTATTGCCAAATTGATCTTCAATTTCTAAAGGATATTCTACAACAGATTCTACCTCTTCATTGTTTTTTTCTTCTGGCTTTTGTGCATCTTGATTGTTAGATGTACAACCTACAGATAGAGCCATAATAAGTACTAATATTGTAAACATTATAGCAATTTTATTTTTTCTTATATTTCTCATCAATATCTCCTCCTATTTATAAATATTATAAAATTAAAAAATCCCTAGCCTTTTAACATACAAAAGGATAGGGAATCCTAAATTCATTTATGAATCCTAAATTCATTTATCCCTCCCTCCGAGGCCATGCTATAATATAGGCCGGTATCCTGGCTTATGGTTCATCCTAATCCCAACGCCTTCCCAGTTTCCCAGTGGCATATTGTTGGTTTCGTACCCATTTACAGTAGCGGGGGCTGCAGTGGATTTTCACCACTTTCCCTTTGTCCTATTAAAAGGAACTCCTATATTTTATTATTCAATTGTTGCTTATAAAATAATATCACATTATTATATTTTTTTCAATATATTTGCCTAATTTCAACAACTTTCCTTTTTAACCCTAAGTCCCTAGCAAATCTTAGTGAATCTACTTTCTTTAGCAGCATATCCAGAATTAGAACATACGTATATTTTATATTTACTCATTTTCTTCTATAGCTTCCTCTTCTTCATGTTCTTCCGAGATACTAGGACCTACTCTATAAATAAAATTTCTTGGTTTATAAAAATCTTTAGTAATAAGTTGAGTATCAACAACCTTGCCATTTTTTATTTTATGCTTATAGGTATGAACCTTATATCCTGTCCTTCCTTGTTGAACTAATTCTTTAGTTCCTGGGGCCAAAGTACTGTCTTCTACCTTTTCTTCCTGAGGTTCTATAGTTTCTACTATCTTAGATTCAATTTTTATACTATAATCCTTGGCATTTCTATCTCCATAAATATATATATGGATCCTATCCCCAACAACTCTAGAATGAATATATATAGGAAAATCAAAATTGTTTTTAAATTTTAAATCCAAAAAACCATAGGCCACCGCTGCATCTTGACCTATATTAACATATTTTACTGGGATAGAATGGTGATGCCTTTCTATAATATCTACATCTGCTAACAAAAGCGCATTGTATAATGTGGTAGAAGTTTGACAAACTCCTCCACCTACATCAGGGGTAAATTCTCCCTTTATTATTACATTAGCTTCTTTATATCCAAATTTTTTCTCTCTAGGCCCTACCATTTCATTAAAAGAAAATATATCTCCTGGCATTATAATATCATTGCTTAGGGCTTTTGATGAAATTATAATATTTTCAATCCTTTCCTTATTGCTACCTTTAAAAGATGTAGAATACTCAGCTATAACTCCATTAATTCTACTTAACAATTCTCTTGTCCTAGTAGGATATATAATTTCAACAGGTATTTCAATGGTACTTAAATCCTCTATATTTGTCTCTATTAGCTGAGCTAACTCCTCTTGTTTTACCTTTTTCCCTATAACCTCATCAGTAATATTTATATTCCCATTATTAAAATGAAACTGAGCTTCTTCCATCTCCATATCTATTTCCTGGGCAATGCTTTCTGTAATCTCATAGATTTTATCCTTATTATAACTAGAATTTAAGTTGATTTTTACTCCATTTTTCTTAGTGGTAATTATCTCCTTTATCCTAGATATTATATTTCCTTCTCTACCAATAGAATAGGCTTTATCTATTGCAGAATCATAATCGTATTTAAAATCAAATTGTCTTATATTTATATCAAATACCTTATCTCCATAGGTTAATACCATGTTTTTCTCATCTAATTCTTGCTCCCTTTTATTCATAATTAATTTCGTAGCTTCATCTTTAGTTAAAAAACTTAAATCAAATTCATCAACACTAACTCCCTCATAAATTTTATCGGTACTTAATATATTGTAATATCCATAAGTACCCAATCCTAGAACAATAGCAAGTATACTAAGTAATAAAATTAATATAACTGGTTTTCCTTTCTTTGTTTTCTCCATCACTAGCCTCCATATATAATATATATTTAAATAATATGTAGTATAAACTTTAATAATGCTATTTGTCCCACCATATTTGGATTATATCCCCATCCTTTAAAGGAGCCATGTATTCTGCATCCATACCATTCACCTTAAGTACCAAATTACCTCTAGGTTTAGTTAAATCAAACTCTATATGATCAAATATATCTACAAACACAAATTCCTCTTTTTTGTAAGTAATAGTGGTTTTTTCACCATTTATTATTAAATTTATAGTTTTAGTAGGTGAAAAAAATAGCTCATCTTTAGGGTTTAAATTTACGTTTTCTTTAATCCTTTCCCCATTCAATATTATATCATCTAATGTTATATTCTTGTTAAGATATTTAATTAATTCTTCTATAGTTTTTATCTCTATAAATTCAATTCTATCCCCTTCATTGAGCTTAGGATTTCCTTTCACTTTCATCCCATTAATTTTAATATCCTTCAACAAATTAAAAGATTCGTTATTAATAAATATCATTTTTTCTCTAGATATACAATCATATAAATATGGGGCTTTCTTATCTCCTTTAGTTCCCTTCGTTATCTCTATAATATCACCATCCTGTAGAGAAGTATTGAAATTGGCTATTTTGTTATTTACATGTATTTTAGCTGGTTCTCCTATATTACCAGTTAAGCTTTTTTTATCACCGTTTACAAAATATATAAAATCCTCCCCCATTTTAGGCACTAAATTTTTTGGATCATATCCTGTAAGCACTAATATATCTGATACTTTTACCCTATTGGTATTGAATAATCTTATATCTTCTCCATTAAACTGAATTTGTATAAAATTGCTATATTTCTTGTTGACGCTTTCTACAGCTATTCCTATGGGGGTTACTATATCAGGCCCATGGATACTATCATCTATACCATCAACATTTTCAATTAAACTAGCATTCCTAACTGATACCCTTTCTTTAGGAAGACCTAAGTTCTTAGCTAAGGATTCCCTAAGTCCAGGCATTTGGCTGCTTCCACCAATCAAAAAAACAGCACTAGGAGCCTTGCCATTAAATTCTACTATCTTTTCAACAATTCCTTTGGAAATTGTATCTATTGTATCCTTTATACTATCAACAATCTCCTCTGTAGTAAGCTCATACTCTATTCCCACTATATCTTTAAAATGATGAATGTTTTGAGAACTAAGCTGTACTTTTAACTCTTCACTAACATTAAAATCTAACAAATATCTTCTAGATAAAGCCTCAGTTATCTCATCTCCTGCTGTGGATGTCATAGCATAAGCTATGATATTCCCATCTTTGGTTATAGCAATATCTGATGTCCCAGCACCAATATCTACTAAAGCTAAATTTAACAACCTTAATTCCTCTTTTATCGCCACATTTATTGCTGCTATAGGTTCTAAAGTTATATTACCTACCTCGAGCCCTGCTTTGGATATAACCGTATATAAGCTTTCAATAACCATCTGGGGTAAAAAAGTAGCCAATAGTTCTACGCCAATTTTTTCCCCTCTATGTCCATCTAATTTAGTCATAATATTATCATTTAAATAATAATTTATAACGCTATAATCTATGCTATAATATTTTAATTTACTTTGGTTTTCTTCTTCATTTATCTTATGTTGAGCTTTTTGCACTGCCTCTAATTCTAATGCCTCTATAATATTTTGATTTATTTCTATAGTGCTATCTATTTTCTTATCTACTCTAACCTTACAGGTTTTCAAGGATCTACCAGCTGCAGCAATGGAAACTCTTTTCAGCTCTATACCTAGTTCTCCTTCTAGTTCTTCCTTTATTTCCTTGACTATTTTTGTAACTCCTTCAATATCATGGATCTGTCCATCATACATATTGCGCCTCTCGTGTTCTTTTATAGAATAGGCTAAAATTTGAATTTTCCCATCCTCCATATATTTTCCAACGATACCAATGATTGTTCTAGTACCTATATCTAAGGAAAAAATCAAATCATCAAATGTATTATACATTCCTTTCATAATTAACAGTCCTCTCCATCCTTATTGATAACTTCTTTATAATAAAAACAATAATCTGTTAATGGACATTTATGGCAAAGGGGTTTCCGAGCTTTGCAAATTCTTCGTCCATGAAATATCAATAGATGATGAGCTTTTGCCCACATGTCCTTATCTATATTATCCATTAGATCCTTCTCCGTGTCCAATACATTGGAGCTATCTGCTAGGCCTATTCTATTTGACACTCGAAATACGTGGGTATCCACAGCTATAGCTGGTACTCCAAAAACATTGCTTAAAACCACATTAGCTGTTTTTCTTCCAACTCCAGGTAAAGTCATTAATTCTTCCAAAGTATCAGGTACTTTTCCTCCATAGTTTTTTATCAACAATTCACAGGTAGCTAAAATATTTTTACTCTTTGTCTTATAAAAACCACAAGATCTAATCTTCTCTCCCAATTCTTCTTCTGTTAAGGTTAAAAAATCTTCTGGAGTTTTATACTCTTTAAAAAGCTCCTTAGTAGTCTTGTTTACCTGAACATCGGTGCACTGAGCAGAGAGTATAGTGGCTATCAACAATTCAAAAGAATTAGAATAGTTTAACTCAGATTTAGCATCTGGATACAAATCCATTAATATATTTATCACTTCTTTAATTTCCTCTTTAGTTAACATTTTCTTCATACTTTATCACCTACATAACCTACATTATTTCTATATCATAGTCAATTATTTCTACCCTATTATCCCTATCTATAAACTTCAATACCTTAGATATAATTTGATTAGCATGTTGGGTATCATTAGTAACACAACTAAAGCCAATTATTGAGGTCTGCCAGCTATCGTTTAGTCCAATTTCCGCAATAGATACATTAAATCGAGATTGAATCCTTCCTATTATACTTTTAGTCACCTGCCTTTTTTCTTTTAAAGAATTTGACTCATATATTTTTAGTTTCAAAGTACAAACTCCTATTATCATATATATCACCTCAATAATATATCAAGCTTATAATTACTATTTTAGACTATTTTGTCGAATAAAAAAAGGGGATAAAGTCCCCTTTTTTTATTCTAGTATATTCATCTCT
This sequence comes from Tissierellia bacterium, assembly GCA_012728075.1. GTDB lineage: Bacteria > Bacillota > Clostridia > Tissierellales > Tepidimicrobiaceae > Keratinibaculum. The sequence goes on along the minus strand of JAAYFV010000045.1, from coordinate 6,059 downwards.
TTGCCAACTTGTTCAAATATATCTACCGCTCTATCTAATTGATCTTTAGTATGAGCTGCAGTAACCATACATCTTACCCTTCCTGTTCCCTTAGGTACTGTTGGAAATACTATTCCTGAAACAAACACGCCTTTTTCTAACAGCTTTCTACTAAATTCCATAGTTTTTGCTTCATCACCAATTATAACTGGAGTAATCGGGGTTTCGCTATGTCCTGTATCAAATCCCAATGTTCCTAATTTTTCTTTAAAATAGTTTGCATTATCCCATAATCTATCAGTATATTCAGTTGTCTCCATTAGCATCTTAATAGCTTCAATTATGGCTCCTGCTGCTGCTGGAGGTAGAGTTGTACTAAATAATACTGGTCTTGCTCTATGGTTTAGCCATTCATACATTATCTTGGATCCTGCTACATAGCCACCTACTACCCCTATGGCTTTAGATAGAGTTCCTATGGAAAAGTCAACTCTTCCATGTAATCCAAAATGGTCCACTGTTCCTCTACCACTTTCTCCTAATACTCCTGAACCATGGGCATCATCTACGTAAGTTAAAGCTTCATATTTTTCAGCTAATTCCACTATTTCAGGTAATTTAGCAATATCTCCATCCATGCTAAATACCCCATCGGTAATAATCAATACATTATTATATTTATCCCTATTCTCTTTAAGTATTTGCTCCAAATGATCCATATCAGAATGTTTAAATATAGCTTTATCCGCTTTGCTAAGTCTAGTTCCATCTATTATAGAAGCATGATTTAGTTCATCAGATATTATTAAATCTCCTTTTTCAGTTATAGCTTGTATAGTACCAGCATTACAATTAAATCCCGATTGATATATAAATACAGCTTCTTCCCTCTTAAACTCAGCTAGTAGTTCTTCCAGTTCTTCGTGAATAGACATATTCCCAACTATAGTCCTTACAGCCCCTGCACCAGCTCCATATTTTTCTACAGCTTCTATAGCACCCTTTTTTAGTCTAGGATGATTAGCAAATCCAAGATAGTTATTAGATGATAGATTGATTACTTTTTTCCCATCCAATATTATTTCAGCTTCATTAGCTCCTTCTAGGACAGGCAATTTTCGGTATACACCTTGTTTTTTGAGTTCTTCAATCTTTTCTTTTAAAAAATTTAATTCATGAACATTACTCACGGCGTTTCCCTCCCATATAGTAAAATTTAGGCTATACTTATATCTATAGTATAACATAAATTTAATAATTGTTGTCCATCCTTGTTAAATAATAATTTATTTGGTTTTCTATCTCCCTTTTAAGGGATGGGGACTCTTCTTCCATATGCTCTTTTACCAATTCTCTACCATATTCCAAGTCCGTATTTAATATAGACCAAGCAGCATACTCCCTAATCATAGGACTAGGATCCATCAACAAGGTTTCTAACAATTTTAGATTATCTCTATCCTTGATATTTCCTAATGCAATAATAGCATTCCTCTTCAATATATTTTTACCTCTCCAGGCACCTGCCATAGAGCCATACTTTTCTTTAAATTCCCTGTTAGAAATAAATAATAACTCCTCTAAATCTATATACCCTTTAGTCATATTTGGTAAAAATTCATGATGATTAGGCCTTTTAATTCCATAGTTCTCTGGACAAACTAGCTGGCAAATATCGCAGCCATATATGCTAATGCCCATTTTTTCCCTTAATTCATAGGGAATCCTATCCTTAGTTTGGGTCAAATAGGATATGCATCTTTTAGGATTAAATAGGTAAGGGCCCTCCAATGCACCTGTGGGACAAGCTTTAAGGCATAATTCACATTCCCCACATGGATTTTCTAGGATTGGACTATCTATAGATATATCCATATCAGTTAATATATATCCAATAAATATGAAGGAACCATACTCATCGTTAATAATGGAGCAATTTTTACCATAATAGCCTATACCAGCTTTCCGTGCCACCTCCCTATCTATTAAGGGACCAGTATCTACAAAATATCTATAGTTAAAATCTTTCACTTTTTAAATCTCTTCAACAAGCCTTTCTATTTTATTTTTTAAGACCAAATGATAATCCCATCCCCATGTGGATTTTGATAATCTACCCTTTATTTTATAATCCGGTACATCATCATAATCATTGTTATAGGAAATGGCTATTACAATTATGGTATTACAGTTGGGAAAAGTAAGCTTAGGATCTATTCTTTTTCTTATATCCTCTACTTCAAATTCCGTTTCCCTATTCTCCATTTTTCTAGCAACTAAATAATCCTCTAGATAGTCCAATGGTTTGCAATCGGTAAACCCAATTATATCTATATTTAGTTCTTTTGATTTATCAATTATATATCCTTTTAAATCCATATTCTTCACCTTATCACAATATACAGATACCTATATTATACCATTAATAACTAATATAATATCATTAGCTGTTGTTGGAGGGGATAATATACTAGTTAGTCTTTCGAGAGGAAAGGACAGTATATTTTTAATATACCCTTTAAACCTTTTGAGAAAAACTCCTATTTGGATTTTAATATGGTGGGAATCCATATATATATTGGAATAAACATATATATGTCAAGTGTGGAAAAATATTCAAGATCCATGGGCAATTCATCTCCCATCTTTTATAAGTGGTGGTAGTTCACATTCTATGGGTATTCCCTTAAACTCCTCAATAACTCTATTTCCTTTTTATATCCTTCTAGTTCATTAGGAGTTTCTAGATAAAAAGGTATCTCCTTTAATATAGGATGATTTATTATGTTTTTTATAGCGTCTATTCCAATGGTTCCCTCTCCTATTTTAGCATGTCTATCCTTTTTACTACCATAATCCATCATATTATCATTTAAATGAATAGCTTTTAACCTATCTATCCCTAACACCCGATCAAACTCCTCTAATACTCCATCTAAATCATCTACTATATTATAACCAGCTGCATGGATATGGCATGTATCCAAACATATTCCTAATAACTCCTCATATTCTACCCTATCTATTATCTCTTTTAACTCTTCAAAAGTTTTGCCTATTTCCGTACCTTGACCTGCCATAGTCTCAAGTAATAACATAGTTTTTTCATCCCCTGTGATTATCTCGTTTAAAGCCTCTACTATCCTTTCAATCCCATACTCCGTTCCTTTCCCCACATGATTCCCAGGATGGAAGGTAAAATAAGGTATGGATAATTCATTTAGTTTTTTATAATCCTCTTTTAATATTCCCTTCGCCATTCCATAAATATTAGGCTTATAGGAAGCTAAATTGATAATATAGGGGGCATGAGCCAAAAGTGGACCAAAATCATTTTCTTTCAGTATCCTATTCATCTCTTCTACATCTTCTATATCCAATTTTTTAGAAGAGGAACCCCTAGGATTTCTACTAAAAAATTGAAATACATTAGCACCTATATTTAAAGCAGCTTTAGCTGCATCTCCATAACCTTTTGCAATACTTAAATGACAGCCAATATACATTAAACCACCCTTTCTATTATGTATATAATACCATACTTAATATATATAAAACCACTTATGTACAAATATACAAAGAAGTCCTATTTAATTATTTGTCATTTCCCGTTTTTTATATTAGAAAATATGATATAATTTATTTTGTATACTATTAAGAAGGAGCGTATGCTATGTTTAACTTAAAGAGAAAATCCTTTAAAAAATTTGATTTTTCCCTGTTTATAACGGTATTACTATTGTGTATATTTGGAATAGTTATGATTAAATCTGCTACCTTAAGCTTTGATACCAATCGTCATGTAAAAGTGCAAACAATATCAACTTTGTTAGGTATTATAGCTATAGCTTTTTTAGTATTATTAGACTATGAATTAATAGGAAAATTCTATATCCCCATATATGTGGTATCCGTTGGACTGTTACTTGCAGTAGCTCTATTTGGAATTGGTGAAGAACAATGGGGATCTAATTCTTGGCTAAAAATCGGTGGTTTTGTATTTCAGCCAGCTGAAATTGCAAAAGTAGGTATCATCATATTTTTAGCCAAATATATCGATAAAAATAAAAATGAAATAAATCAGCCACTAACTTTGTTAAAAATACTAGCTTTAGCTGGGATTCCCATTCTATTAATAGCTAAACAACCAGATTTTGGCACAGCAGTAGTGGTGCTTTTCTTCGTAGTAGTCATGTTATTTGCTGCAGGTATAGATTGGAAATATATAGGTTATGCTTTTTTAATTGGTATTATATCACTACCGCTAATATGGTTTTCACTAAAACCATATCAAAAAAACAGGATATTTTCCTTTTTAGATCCAGAAAAAGACCCTTCTGGAACAAACTATCAAGCTTTACAATCAAAAATTGCCATAGGATCAGGAAAGGTGTTTGGTAGGGGCCTATTTCAAGGCACTCAAACTCAATATAACTATCTGCCAGAAAAACAGACAGATTTCATATTTGCTGTAGTTGGAGAAGAGCTAGGATTAATTGGTGGCTTAGCACTAATCTTATTATATTTTATCATGCTATTTAGGCTTATAATAATCGCTAAAAATAGTAAAGATACATTTGGATCCTTGATGGTAATCGGATTTGCTGCCATGTTTCTAATCCATATATGGGAAAATATTGGAATGACAATAGGTCTTATGCCTATAACTGGTATACCTTTACCCTTTATGAGCTATGGAGGAACTTTCCAACTAGTCAATTTAATATGTATAGGTATAGCACTAAGTGTAGGAATTCATAAAGAAGGTCTTAATTTTTAGCTGCAATTAAATGCAGCTATTTTTTACAAACAGTATCTTGTATTATAAGATAGCATAGTATATAATATAGCTAAAAGTAATTAGAAGGGATGTTTATGAATATACAGTTTAAAAAAGGTGTATTGGAACTATGTGTTTTATCATTACTTATTCAAAGAGACTTTTATGGATATGAATTAGTAGAATTTATATCAAAATATATTAATATATCAGAAGGAACGATTTATCCCCTTCTTAGAAGATTTAGAAAGGAAAGATATGTTACTACCTATTTGCAAGAATCTCAAGAAGGCCCACCTAGAAAATACTATAGGATTACTGAGGAAGGTGAAAAAGCCTATAAAGAGTTATTAGAAGAATGGGAAAATTTCACCATAGGGGTAAATAAAATCATAAGAGGTGATTTTAGTGAATAGGAATGAATTTATGGAACAATTACGTAATGGATTAAATGGAATATCCCAAGAGGAAATTGAGGATATACTATATGATTATGCGGAACATTTTGAAATAGGATTATCTAAGGGCAAAACTGAAGAGGAAATTGCAAAGGAATTAGGAAATCCAAAAAGTATTGCCAAAGCCTACAGAGCATCAGCTACGGTAACAGCAGCAGAAAATGATCCATCTCCTGGAAATCTCTTTAAAGCTATTTTATCAGCCATGGCTCTAGGCTTTTTTAATCTAGTTATTGTATTAGGGCCTTTCATCGCAATGATAGGATTGTTATTTGCATTATACGCTATTTCAGTGGGATTTATCCTTGGAGGAGTAGGATCCTTCTTTGGAACCATAGTATCACCTTTTCTTCCATATAGTATAAATGTAGGCATGCATCCTATAACTTCTATATCCTTTGGGATAGGATTAACTTCTCTAGGGGTATTGATCATGATAGGTAGTTTTTATTTAACCAAATTACTATATCAAGGAACCATCAAATATTTAAGATGGAATATAAATATTATAAAAAGATAGGGGGATTGTAAATGGCCACTAAAAAATTGGTGCTTATATTAATTAGCATTGTTCTGATTTCTTTTGGAGTAGGGCTATTATCTTTAAATAGATATGGTTTCAGTATATATGATAGCCAAGGAATTCATATTGACTTTAACGGTATAGATATTAGGGATGGAGATTCATCAGTAAATATTGGCTCTAGGGGAATTCATGTTGTAGATGGGGATGAACAAGTAAAAATAGGACTTAACGGTGTTGATATCAAGGATAAAAAGGGCAATTCAGTTAAAATTGGACCTGGATTTATGGTTAAAGTAAAAGATGGTAACAATAAACT
>JAAYFV010000044.1 GCA_012728075.1 Tissierellia bacterium | reverse complement strand
CAAACTAAAGAATTATTTTTTGGGCTAGGAGGGGCAGTTTTAGGCTTTATTATCTCTACAATTTTAATTAAGCCTAAAAGGGATATAAATATAGAAAAATAGATAGGAGTATAACTAAATGGATATTCTACTTATTTTACAGATGATTTTAGCTGCATTATTAGCAGTATTAATATATACTTTTATTGGATTTATACCAGGAACAGATGAGACTTCAGTTCTCATGCCTATTACATTGGCTATTGTACTATCAGGGGCACAGCCTATAATTATTTTGACTTTTTTTATTGCGGCAATAGTAACTCTAAATCTAACAAATGCTATACCTACGGCATTAGTTGGGTTACCTGGAGGGGTTATGTCTAGTCCAATGATGGAGCATTCTCTATACTTAAAGGATAAAGGCATGTCTGCAGTAGTGATTAAGAAAATGGCTGTAGGCTCTCTAATAGGTACTATAATATCTGTACCCATGGCTTTAATACTGGCAAATATAATTGCACCTTATGGTGAAAGTGTACAAAAATTTGCACCATTGTTATTTTTCCTAGGGGCAGTATTTTTATCTTTAATTAGCAACAATAAAATATTATCTTTACTTAGTATTTTGCCTATGGCAATATTATTTATGGGACTAAGGTATTTATATTGGAGCACTGGGATCATTCCAAAGGATCAGAATATAACGGTTTCATTTTTCTTAGGGATTACTATAGGTCCTTTAATAGTTTCCCTATTTAGTCTTTTAAATAAGGATAAAAGAAAGGATATGTTGAGAAGAGAAAGGAAAAGAATAACTATTCCTAAAGAAGGTGCAGCTGGAGAAGAATTGAATCCTTTTAAAATATTAAATAGATCTGAAATAAAAAAGGCTAGTATTTCGGCTTTTATCTCCAATTTCCTATTTGTACTAAGTCCTGTAGGATTAACTATACTAATTGGTGAGGCCATGGGCAATAGGATAGAGGATCCAGTTGAGAAGTCTATGACTACCATTGTGTGTATGAGCGCTTTAACTCAGTCCACTTATTTGTCAGGAATAATTATACCTTTGATTGCATTAGGCGTACCTTTATCTCCCACAGCTATAGGACCTGGAAGTGCATTGTTTAATGCACCGCCAGTATTTACAGTGGAACGTAATTTACACCACATTTTAAATAGATGGGAATTTAATTTTGCTATTATATTAGGAGCAGGGATAGGGGCCAGTATAAATTATATTATCACCAATAAATATGCTAGCAAAATTTCAAACTTTGTGCTAAATAAAATTCCCCATGAAGCAATACTTGGACTATTTATATCTTTTATATTATTATTAGCATATATGGATGCAGGTTTAATCAATATATTTGGAGTTTTATTAATTGGAATCACATGTGGTACTTTAAACAGATTGGGAGTAAACTATGGAGTACAATTTATGACCCTGTATGCTGCACCTTGGATTATAGAAAAAATTATTTTATTATAGATAGGAGTGTACTATGACAAATAGAGAGGCAATAGGAACTGGAATTGGCAAGATAATATTACTTGGAGAACATTCAGTTGTATATGGTAAACCAGCCATAGCTATACCTTTTTCGAATACGAAAGTAGAGGCAATTATTAAAAAAACTAATGGAGATGTAACCTTGGATTGTGTATTTTTCAGAGGTTTACTCTCTAATGCCCCTGAAAGAATATTAGGGACTAAGACTGTTATTGAAAAGGTAGTTGAAGATTTAGATAAAGAACTTAGGGATTTTCATATAGAAATCAATAGCACTATTCCCTACGAAAGTGGAATGGGCTCTAGTGCTGCTGTAGCTGTGGCTACTATTAGAGGATTATATAGATTTTTTGGGGAAAGTATAACCAATGATAGATTAATAGATTTGACTAATATATCTGAAAAAATAGTACATGGTAATCCTAGTGGTATAGATACATCTGTTATTGTTATGGAGACTAATCTGTACTATGTAAAGGGAAAACAACTAGATCCATTTCATTTTAAACTAGATGCTTACTTAATAGTTGCCCACACAGGAAGTCAAAGTCAAACAAAGGATGCAGTTAGAGATGTTAGACTATTGATAGAAAAAAATCCAAAAAAATATAGACCTATTATTGATGAATTGGGGAATATTGCCTATAGGGGAAAGATGGCTATGGAAGGGAACAATCCAATTGAATTGGGGAATTTGATGACAAGGGCCCATTTTCTATTAGATAAATTAAGTGTAAGTAATGAAAAATTAAATAAGCTAGTAGATATCTCCTTGGATAATGGAGCTCTTGGTGCTAAGCTGACAGGTGGTGGAAGAGGTGGATCTATGATTGCATTATGCTCAACAAAAGATGAAGCGAAATATATATCTAATAAATTATTGGATAAGGGTGCTAAAAAAGTCTGGGTTTCCAATATGGGAGTTGATATATGATGAGTAGGGGAAAAGCAAGAGCTCATGCTAATATTGCCCTTATTAAATACTGGGGTAAAAGAGACGAAGAATTATTTCTGCCTATGAGCAGTAGCCTTTCGTTAACATTGGATAGTTTTTATACGGAAACTGAGGTGGTATTTGACAGCAAATTAGATAGGGATTATTTCTATTTAAATGACAAATTGCAAAGTGAATTTCAGACTAAAAAAATTAGTAAATTTTTAGATCTTTTTCGGATCAAGAAGGATATAAAATATAATGCACTAATAAAAAGTGTTAACTACGTACCTACTGCTGCAGGACTTGCTTCTTCAGCATCAGGTTTTGCAGCTTTGGCTGCAGCAGCCAATGTAGCTAGTGGGTTAAATTTAGGGGAGAGGGAATTGTCCATATATGCAAGGCAAGGCTCTGGTAGCGCTACAAGGAGTATATATGGAGGCTTTGTAGAATGGCGGGAGGGAAATTCTTCTGAAAACTCCTATGCAGTTCCAATAGATGATGCTAAATGGGATATTGGCATGGTGATAGTAATTGTACGCAAATCAAAAAAAGAGATATCTAGCAGAGAAGGTATGAAAAGGACTGTTGATACTTCGCCATTTTATAATGCTTGGGTTAAAAGCTCAAAAAAGGATCTTATGGAGATAAAGAAGGCAATTTGGGATAAGGATTTGGAAAAGCTGGGAGCTATAGCTGAAGCAAATAGCCTTAGGATGCATGCAACCATGTTTGGAGCAAGACCACCAATTATATACTTTAAACCTGAAACTATACAAGTGATGGAAATTGTTAAGGACTTAAGAAGTGATGGTATTCCATGTTATTTTACTATGGATGCTGGGCCAAATGTAAAGATTATATGTAGATTATCCCAAAGTAAAATAATAAAGGATAGATTAAAAGAAAGATTTGAAGATGAACAAATAATTATATCTGGTCCAGGACCAGGAATTTCTTATTTATAAGAGGAAGAGGAGAGGAAGAGATGATAAATACCTTAGCGCCAGGTAAGCTATATATAGCAGGTGAATATGCTGTTGTAGAACCTGGCTATCCAGCAATAATAGTTGCAGTGAATAAATT
>JAAYFV010000043.1 GCA_012728075.1 Tissierellia bacterium | reverse complement strand
TTTTCGGAATAAATACTAAAAATTTAATAAAAAAAGATGTAGATAAAATAAAATTAGAAGATATAAAAGGAATAAGAAATATTAACATAGAAACTCCTTTTATCGATGTAAATATAATACCTGAAAAAAGGGAAGATATAAAAATCCATTATAATGGCTATATTGAGGCTAGTTACATTCCTAAATTAGAAACAAAAAAATCTAACAATACCTTATATATAGTAGCTAAAAAAGATAATTCTAATTCCTATAGTGTATATAATACTAATCTAAAACTGAATATATATGTCCCTGTTGATTTTAAAGAAAATATTAGAACTACTACTTCTTCAGGAAATATTGAAATTTCAAAACTAGAACTAAATAATTTGAATATAATTACTAGTTCTGGGGACGTAAAAATATACGATATGGATATAACCAATCTTTCCATAGAAACTTCCTCTGGAGAACAGAAAATTGAAAATATAAAATCCAAGAACAGCAAACTATTAGCTAGTTCTGGAGATATTGAAATATATAATTTTACAGGTGATTTGAATATTATAACTAGCTCTGGAAAGATAAATTTGGATTATAAAGAATTTCACAATAATATCAATATAACTACTAGTTCTGGAGATATAAAGGTAATATTACCTAACAACTCCAATTTTAAATTAGAAGCCAATACCTCTTCTGGAGACATTGAATCCAATTTCCCAATAACAGTAACTGGTAAATTAAAAAATAGTCTATTAGGGAAAGTTGGTAATAGTGCAAATTCTATATATATTACTACTAATTCTGGAGATATAAGTATTAATAAAAAATAGTAAATAAAAAAACTTAGGCATCCTAAAGTATGCCTAAGTTTTTTAGTAATTTTCTATAAACCATTCTATTAACTTGGAACCTATACTTCTGGATTTATTATACATCCCTAATATTTCTTCTTTAGAAAACCAATCAGCATGGACAATTTCTTCTCCATCCACATTTATCTCTCCATCTAAATATTCTGCTGTAAAAGCTATCATTATAGAATTAGGATAGGGCCAAGGTTGAGATCCAAAGTATTTTATATTTTTTACCTTTATCCCTACTTCCTCATATACTTCTCTTTTTACACATTCCTCAAAAGTTTCTCCATATTCAACAAATCCAGCTATTACGCTGTACAATCTATTTGGAAATTGTCTGTTTTGAGCCAGTAGCAGTTTATCTCCCTTTGTAACTGCCACTATAATTGCAGGTGAAGTCCTAGGCCAAGTAGTATTGCCACATTTGAAACATACTAAAGCTCTCTCTGAACTACTATCCTTTTTGTGCATTTTAGAACCACATACGCCACAATATTGATTTAATTTTAGCCAATTTAACAATAAATTAGCTTTAGAACTTAATGTATATGTATTCTCATCTACAGTTTTAGATAAGGTCTTTAAATCTAAAAAAGCAAAATTTTCTTCATCCCAAATATCATCAACTATTTCACCACAATAGCAATTATACCCACAAAAAGCTCCCATATATTGAATATTGTATATAGAAATATTCAAATCATCTATATGCTCCCATCGAGGAATTTGGACTTGGTTTTCATTTTTCAAAGTTAATAGTTTATTATCCTTAAACAAAAACCAATAATCTTTATTACTTTTCTTGTATAGTGGCTTAACTGATGGTTCAAATAATATATAATCATCCACATATATCACCTCTTACCTACTAGTCTATCATATTCTCTTTCTCCTTTAAAAAACATTTCCTACATAATGGCTCGTACTCATCAGAGGCACCAATTTTAATTCTCTCCTGATCTTTCGACTTTCTATTGCTTACCCAAGCATCATTACCACATCTTACGCATACAGCATGATGTTTATATAGATAATCAGCTATTGGCATCAACTCCTTAACTATTTCAAAAGGTTGTCCTGTAAAATCCATATCCAAGCCTGCCACAATAACGGTCAAATCCCTTTCCAAAAGTTCATTTATTCCTTGTAATATCCTATCTACCGAACCATCTAAAAACTGAATCTCATCTATTGCAATTATATCTGGTTTTAACTCATTAGAATATTCAATAATTTCATCTATATTATCCACTAAGATAGCACTCATAGAAGTCAAATCATGGGTTACTATCTCGTTTCTCTTATATCGGCTATCTATAGCTGGTTTAAAAGCTATAGTATTGTATTTAGCTATCTTGAATCTCTTTACATCCTTCTCTAAACTAGAAGTCTTTCCTGAAAACATAGAGCCTGTATGTACTATTAATTTTCCTTTATATTGATGCAATTTCACTCCCCCTTTTTCATTAGCTTTTATTATTATAACATTTATTTTAGAATTTTTCCCTTAAATATTTCAACTATAATCACATAAATTTTTCTAATGAATATTATAAAGTATCACATGTCCTTTTAAAGGAGAGTTAGGTATGGAGAAAAATATAATAGTTGAGATTAAAAATATAGGAATGATATATCACACCTTAAATGGTGAAATAAAAGCCTTAGAGAATATAGATTTTAAGGTTTTTGAAGGAGAGATTCTTGGTATTGTAGGGCCAAGTGGCTGTGGTAAATCTACATTACTATCCATAATTGCTGGTCTAATTACCCCCACAACTGGGAAAGTATTAGTAAATGAAAAAAGGGTAACAAAACCCTCTGAAGATATTGGATATATGTTCCAAAAGGACCATTTGTTCGAGTGGAGAACTATTTTACAAAACGTCCTATTGGGACTAGAAGTCCGAGGAAAAATAGATGAAGACTCTTATAAAGAAGCAGAAAAGCTCCTCAATAGCTATGGCTTGGGAGAGTTTAAGGACATGTATCCAAGACAACTATCAGGAGGAATGAGACAAAGAGCAGCCCTTATTAGGACTTTGATGCTTAAACCTAATCTACTTCTATTAGATGAACCCTTCTCAGCCTTAGATTATCAAACTAGATTAGCCATTGCTGATGAAATTGGAATAATCTTAAAGGAGGAAAAAAAGACTGCTCTACTAGTTACCCATGATATTGCAGAAGCTATATCCCTTTCAGACAGAATACTAATCCTTACCAATAGGCCTGCTACCATAAAGGATATAATCAAAATCGATTTAACCTGTCCTCAAGGGATAAGGACTCCACTAAAAAGTCGTGAAGCTCCCGAGTTTAGACATTATTTCAATAAAATATGGAAGGAGCTAGATGTTCATGTCTAATAAACATATATCTAAAGAGCATGAAAAATATTTAAAAGGAGTTAAAAGAAAAAAATATACTATATTAATAACTCAAATAACCCTATTGATAATAGGTTTAATGTTTTGGGAAGTGGCAGCTCGATTTAATTGGATTGATACCTTCTTAACTAGTTATCCATCAGGAATATGGAGACTGTTTGTAGAGTATATGAAAAATGGAGATTTATTTTATCATGTAGGAATCTCCGTTTTTGAAACCGTAGTTGGTTTTGTTGCAGGCACCTTGTTAGGAGTTCTAATAGCTATTGGCCTTTGGTGGTCGGATTTTTGGGCAAAAGTTTTAGACCCATATTTAGTAGTATTAAATAGTCTACCTAAAACTGCATTAGCGCCTATAATAATAATATGGGTTGGAGCAGGATACTCAGGTATAATAGTCACCGCTATTACTGTATCTATAGTGATTACCATAATGAATATGTTTGTAAGTTTCATATCTGTAGATGAAGATAAAATAAAACTTCTACAGACTTTTGGTGCAACAAAATTTCAAATTTTACAAAAGGTAGTTCTTCCCTATTCTATTCCTGCTATGATAAGTACGTTAAAAGTAAATATAGGCTTATCTTGGGTAGGGGTCATTGTCGGCGAATTTTTAGTTTCCAAAGCTGGAATTGGATATTTAATAGTATACGGTGGACAGGTATTTAAATTAGACTTGGTAATGATGAGTGTGTTTATATTAGCTATAATATCTGCTCTTATGTATAAGGGAATTTCTTTACTTGAAGATAAGTATATGAAATGGCAAGATTAAAAAATTCTCCTTAAAAACATAACCCTGTAAATTGCAATTTACAGGGTTATGTTTTTAAGGAGAATTTTTTAATCTTGCCATTTCATATACTTATCTTC
>JAAYFV010000042.1 GCA_012728075.1 Tissierellia bacterium | reverse complement strand
TATTTAAGTGTGCCCAAAATACATGTAATTCTATCCATCTCAATCATAACACAAAAATAAGGGTAAAAATAGTAATGGAGCGGGATTTAAGAAAATCCCACCCCAACTATTGACAAAGAGCCTAAAACTCTGGTTCTATCAACCCATAGTTTCCATCTTTTCTTTTATATAGTACATTTATATCATCAGAATCTGCATTCATAAATACGAAGAAATTATGTCTTAGAAGTTCCATCTGTAAAATAGCTTCTTCTACACTCATAGGCTTCATGTCAAATCTTTTGGTCCTCACCACTTTAGGCCTATCTTCTTCCTCCTGTAATGGTTCAATGTTTTCAAACCTTATGGTTTCCCCATTAATATATCTCCTTTGTAATTTAGTCTTATGCTTCCTTATTTGACGTTCCAATATGTCTACGGCCTTATCTATAGCTGCATACATATCATCACTATATTCTTCAGCCCTAAGTATTGTTCCAGGTAGGTTTATGGTTATTTCAATTATCTTTCTATTCCTTTCTACGCTATAGACCACATTCCCTTCCACATCTCCTTGGAAATATTTATCCAATTTCCCAAGTTTCTTTTCCGTTACATCCTTTAATGCTTCTGTTACCTCAATGTTCTTTCCAGTAAAATTAAGTTTCATAAACCCCAGCTCCTTTCATATAAGTAAAACACTTATATCCTTTATTAATATAATATACCCATTAATGAGAAGTATGTAAACAAAAATAATTGAAATACTTAATTTAAATTTATTCATAGTGCTTGAATATTTATTTATCAAGATATTAACAATCTATTGTTGATGGTTTGTGGATAAAAGGATTGATTTTTTGTGGATAATGTGGATTGTTCTGTGGATTATTGTTAATATCACTACAGGTATGGGGATAAGTCTATTGATAAAATCTTAATAAGTCTATTTTTCTACTTTATTCTATTATTTCTCATATTGTTTGATAATTTTCTCTTTTATACTTATTCTTATTCTTGTGGATTGAAGTTTTTCATATACTATATATTGATCTTGTTCCATCCAAAAAAGAAATAGGCATAAAACGCCTATTTCTTCTCATCTATCATCATACTACCAGTGACCGATTTATTATATCCCTTATATGCTCTTTGCCCTTCCTTAACTTTTTTTAGTTCCATCTTGGTAGATTCTAGCTTCTGTTTCATATTTTTATTGTTTTCCTTATCCAATAGGGATAAGGCCATTAAAGTTGAAGATATTTCCGTTACTATCTCCTTAAGTTTATTTAAATTAGGGTATTTATCCAGATCCAATTCATCTATATTTTCCACATTTTCATCCTTTTTAATTTGAGAAAATATATTTAAAAAAGATAAATCCAACTTATCTACTTGTTTTATTAAATCATCTATCTTATCCAAATTCTCATTTAAACTATCCATATCTTCTTCTTCAATATACTCCTTCTGTACTATTGTATATTGCCGCATATCTTCTAACAATTTAGCTTTTTCTTCGCTAATAGATATCAATTTATCTATTTTTTCTTTAGTCATATAACTACACCTGCCTATTTTGATAGACCTTTTTTTTCACCTGTTGCATAGCTTCTTTCCAGGTATCCCTCATTTCAATAAGTATATCTAATGCTTCATCTATAGGCTCCATATTTTTTTGAATATTAGCATCAATTAATTTATCCAATATAAATCCATATAATCTTCTAAAATTAGTAGATATCTCATACTCCATGTTTAAAGATGAATTTAATTCAATTATTATATCCTGAGCTCTAATTAAAGCTTCATGGGCTCTCTGTACATCGTTATTCTCTATGCTATATTTAGCAATATTCATAAACTTAATGCCCCCATCATATAACATAAGGGTTAATTCTTCTGGAGTGGCAGTAAATACTGCATTCTGCTTATATTGATTAAGGGCGTTGTATGTCATCTTCCCCATCCATCCTTTCTTTAACTCATAAATTGTTGCATCATCCACATGCTCTGGGAATTCATCCTAGATATAGCCTTCTCCATGGCAGCAAATTTTGCATAATATTGATTTTCTTTTCTAAATAACATCTCATTCAAGTCATCTATTCTTCTACTATATTGTAATATGTCCTTATCTAATAAACTAATACTACTGTATTCACTTACAAACTCTAATAATATATTAGGCTTAACTCCCCTATATAGTTCTGCATTTTCTCCCGTGCCAGATTTTTTAATTATATCCTCCATACCTGCCATTAGGTTCTCGTATACCCTAGTAACTATACCACCAACTTGAGCAACTTCTTTACCATCTATTTCTACTACATTATCAATATTGCTTTCCTTAAACAATAGTTCCATTACACCTTCTGGATCTTTAGCTATAGCATCCTTTAGCTTTTGTTCATCTATTACTAATTTCCCACCTGCACTACCTCTTGCGTATTTTTCTGTAGATATACCTATTTCAGTAATAAGCTGATAAGAACCTTCTATACCTGCAGATTTTTCATATAAAGAACGCCTAATATTTAGCATGGTTCTATTTATTAAGTCATCAGATCTTAGTAGCCCAGACTTAGCCTTTTCTTCCCAAAGCTCAATATCCTCTTTTTCCATAGCTTTTTTCTGTTCCGATGTTAATGGTTTGTAATCTCTATATTTCTTCTCTCCTAGTAGCTGATTGGTCTTTTCTACTAATTTGTTGTACTCTTCTACGAATTGTTCTATTTTTTCATACACAGCATCTACATCAGTAGATACATTAATAGTAAATTCTCCAGTGCCTGTAAGATCCATGGTAATACCATTGATAGTAATACGATTGGTAGAAGAAGTTATCCCTTCGGCACCATTGAAATTAATTACGGCATCTTGGCCTGCAATTTCTTCCCCTATCGTATAAAATTTAATTTCGTTATCTACATCTTTTTCCCCATTAGTAAGTTTTAATGCATCAATAAAATATCTGCTAATATCATCTTCTACATTTATTTTTATTTTGGCATCTTCTCCAGTCTCTGTAGTCTGTAAGAAAAACCTCCCAATATTTGCATCATAAGAAGCCTTAGCTTCTAAAGATACCTCTTTACCATTAACAGTTTTTTTAGCGGTATTTATAGTCTTTACTATATCATTTATGGTAATCCCTTCATCTTTTGAAATTTTTATTTCAAAATCATTTTTTCCATCATTTATAGTAAATTCGATATCTTTTATAATAGCTCCATTATTATCAACTATCTTGCCAGCTTTATTCACTAAACCTGAATTGTTCTCACTTTTTCTTATATCCACACCACTAGCCAAACTTACCCCTTCTGCTAACTTATCTACTTCTACCTTATAATTTCCATCTAAAGATTTAGCAGTAGTAGAAACCTTAGCAATGTTTTCATTAGAAGAGGTTGCTTTTTTAACCCAACTTAAATTTTTGTACGAATTGGATACAAAAGCTCCTGTATAGCTTATAGAAGTTAATCCAAACATCTTCCTAGTATTCATTATAAAATTTGCAAAATCCTTATTTAAGTCATTATACATCTCTTGACGCCATAGAACAATTTGCCTATCCTGCTCCACCCTGTCTACTTTAACTCTTTCAGCTTGCATTAAACTGTTAATCATCTCTTCTGTGTCTATCCCCGATGCTAGTCCAGTAATTCTCATGGTATTATACATATTATCACCACCTATACCCTTTCATCTACTATTATGCCAGATACTTCCCATATAGCTGCCACTAAATCCAATATTTTCTCTGGAGGTATCTCCCTTATAATTTCATCAGTTGTTACATCTATAACCTTTACCATTATCTGTTTGGTCTTTTCATGAATTGAAAATTCAAATCTTCTATCAAAGACAACAAACTTTTCATTTGCAGATTCTATATTCTGGATTAATTCGTCTTCAGTATATTTTTTTTCTTCTAACATTTTTATTGATTCAACATTTTCATCTTTGGTAGCCATCCTCATAGAGTTAGGTATATTCCTAATGATTTCATTATATCTATTAGTATCTATTGTATTATTCACCCCGTCTATTTGCATACTAGTTCCCCCCTATTATCTTCTATATTTTATATCGACTAAATAGGCTTATTCTTTAGTCTTATATTTACTTTTTCTTTGCCATAATATAACCAACAACACATAAGCCCCTTTAATTACAGCAGCAATTACAGCTCCCATGGGGTTTTCCCTAATATCTACTGCTTTCACAAAAAAATAGGTAGTTATAAATTGGCCTGGGGCTAAACCTAAAAGGGTTCCAATGACATAGGGCCTTAAGGGTATGGAACTAAGCCCTGAAACATAGTTTGCAACAGTGAAGGGGATAAAAGGCATACTCCTCATGAAAAATACATATCCCATTCCATGGGTTTCGATTTGTCTAGATATCGCCTCTAGACTCATATCTCTTTCCTTTTTATAGTAGATCTTGTTTACCACTTTTATAACATCTTCTCTAAATATCTTGGCTATGTAAAAAGCTAAAATAGACGCTAACATACCAGCGATTATCACATATATATAACCTCTCCAGCCAAATAAAAAAGCGCCTATGGCTGAAAACCAAGAAATAGGAACAAAAAATACCATCAAAACCATTATGATTAAAGTATAAAATATACCAAAACCCTTACTTTCCCTACCCGATATAAAAAATTCAAGTAAATTTTCCTTATCAAATACCTTTAAACCCACTATTAAATATACTAATATTAGCATAAATATAATAACAAATAATATTTTAAAATTTCGCCCTTTTGTTCTCAATATGTTCACCTCTTATGATTTTATTAATAATGTCATTATAATATATTTTAACTATCAATACCATTTAAATACCTTTTTCATCTTGTCCTACAAAGCCTATATTGGTATAATAATCCTACAATAATTAGTATAATAATAAAAAGGATGAGAAAAATGAAGATAGAAAAAATAGGTATGCGGACTATTAAAACTGCCTTAGCTGTAAGTTTAACCATATTCATTGCTCAAGTGCTAAATTTAAAAAGTCCTTTTTTTGCAGGAATTGCAGCTATAATTGCTATGCAATCTTCCGTATCTGAATCCTTTAATATGGCTAAAAATCGTATGCTTAGCACCATATTAGGAGCTATTACTGCCCTATTGTTCTCCTTAATCGCACCAGAAAACCCATTTTTTATAGCTATAGGGATAATAATTATAATATATCTGTGCAATATATTTAATTGGAAAAAATCTATCCAGCTTTCAACTATGGTTTTTTTGTCTATAATATTAAACTATGAAGAAGGTAGTAGAGTAAACTATGCTCTCTATAGGACTTTGGATACCTTTATAGGTTTGGTAATAGGTACTTTGATAAACTACTTCCTTCTTCCTCCAAATATTGAAGAACAAATAAAAGTATCTGTTGAAAACATGTACTCTCAAGTTAAAAATATGTTAGAACACATAATATGGAAAAAAGAATATACAGGCCTAGATGAATTAAGACAGGAAATAGTAAATATAGAAAAAAACTATAATATACTAAAAAAAGAAATAAGATTTAACTTATGTAAAACTGACATATGTTCTAATTTTGAAAACATATTCCAATTACTTGAAAGTACTTATAACCATCTTAGTATAATATCATCTATAGAAAAAACTACTAGCATAGATGATGAAAATAAAAAAGCTTTAGAAAATTTATTTCATAAAACAATACCCAATAACCATAACAAAACAAACGAACAACTAGATTTAGTATATAATTATCATCTGAATAAAATTATTAAAAATCTTAACTATATTGAAAACATGCTATATTAAAGGGGGATCCTAAAGCTTTAGGACCCCTTTTTAATATATTAGTTAAAATTTGCTATCATCTACTGAATTTAACCATTCTTTAATTGGTTTTATCACTTCTTTAATAGTTCCATCAGCAAATGGATTTTTAAGATCTGCCAGTTCAACCAATTCTAAGAAGGATTTACTACCCCCTGCTTTACAAAGCCTTAGATAATCTTCCCATGCTTTTTCTCTATTATCTCTAGTCTTTATCCAAAATTGAAATGCACATACTTGGGCTAGTGTATAGTCTATATAATAGAAAGGTGTGGAAAATATATGTCCTTGTCTAAACCAATACCCTCCTCTATTTAATAAATCATTATCTTCGTAATCTCTAAAAGGTAGATATTTTTTCTCTATCTCCCTCCATTTGGATTTCCTCTCCTCTGGAGAAGCTTGAGGATTCTCATATACAAAATGCTGGAATTCATCAACGGTAACTCCATAAGGGATAAAGCTTACTGCACCTGCTAAATGACTAAATTTATATTTATCCACTTCTTCCTCAAAGAATAATCCCATCCAAGGCCAAGTTATAAATTCCATACTCATAGAATGAATCTCTGCTGCTTCCATAGTTGGAAAACTATATTCAGGCACTTTTAAATTTCTACTCATATATACTTGAAAAGCATGACCTGCCTCATGGGTTAATACATCTACATCCCCACTAGTACCATTAAAATTTGAAAAAATAAAAGGGGATTCATAATCAGAAATATAGGTACAATATCCTCCACTCATTTTACCCTTCTTGCTTACCAAATCCAGCAATTCCCTTTCTACCATGAAGGTAAAGAACTCATGGGTTTCCTTAGACAATTCCTTATACATCTTCTTTCCATTTTCTAATATCCATTTAGAATCTCCTTTAGGTTTAGCATTTCCTGTTAAATACTCTAAGGGTTCATCATAGTATTTTAATTCATCTAATCCTAATCTTT
>JAAYFV010000005.1 GCA_012728075.1 Tissierellia bacterium | reverse complement strand
AGAAGGAGGTGGAGGGTTATGGTAAGTAGGGGAATTAAAAGAATATATATCTTTTTAATATTTCTTTTTTTATATGCACCAATTATTGTATTAATAGTGTTTTCTTTTAACAACTCTAGATCTAGAGGAGTATGGAGTGGTTTTACTATTAAGTGGTATATGGAACTGTTTAAAAATGAAGAAATATTGATGGCTTTATATTATACCTTAATCATTGCAATTTTATCTTCGATTCTATCTACCATAATAGGTACATTTGCAGCTATAGGCATATATGGTATGCCTGGTATTAGCAAAAAAATAGTATTAAACTTAAATTATTTACCTGTATTAAATCCAGATATAGTAACCGCTGTATCTTTGATGACCTTATTTAGATTCATGAATCTAGAATTTGGATTTATAACAATGCTATTATCCCATATAACCTTCTCCATACCTTATGTAATATTATCTGTATTGCCTAAACTTAGACAGATGAATAAGCATCTAGCAGAAGCGGCAATGGATTTGGGAGCTACCCCTTTTTATGCCTTAAGAAAAGTAGTAATACCGGAGATAATGCCAGGTATAGTATCAGGTGCCCTTATAGCCTTTACCTTGTCTATTGACGATTTTGTTATATCTTTTTTTAATAAAGGAGCAGGGGTTACAAACTTAAGTATTACTATATTTTCCATGGCTCGAAGGGGAATTAATCCAGTGATAAATGCATTATCTACTTTGATGTTTATAGGCTTATTTATATTGCTTTTAATAATAAACAGTAAATCTTCAAATAATATTGGTGAAAGAGGTGATATTATATGATTAAGAATATAAGAAATATTGGAATTATGGTTTTTATTTTAATCATTGGGCTGATTTTTACTGGTTGTGAGGACAAAAAGCCTACTATCAATGTATATAATTGGGGAGACTATATTGATCCTTCTGTTATAAAGGATTTTGAGAAGGAATTCAATGTAAAGGTAAATTATAATACCTTTGCTACCAATGAAGACATGTATGTAAGTATAAAAAAAGGTGGAACTAGTTATGATGTAGCCTTTCCTTCAGATTATATGATTGAAAGAATGATAAATGAAGGGATGTTGGAAAAGATAAATAAGGAAAATATTCCAAATTTAAAGTATATAGAGGATAGATTTTTAGATTTAGAATTCGATCCCAATAATGATTACTCAGTACCCTATATGTGGGGAACTTTTGGTATTATTTATAATAAAAATATGGTATCAGAAAAAGTAGATAGTTGGGATATACTTTGGGATGAAAAATACAAGGATCAAATATTGATGCTAGATAGTCAAAGGGATTCTATAGCTGTGGCCTTGAAAAAACTTGGATATTCTATGAACTCTAGGAATATTGACGAACTGGAAGAAGCTAAGGAAGAGCTTATAAAGCAAAAACCTTTAGTATATGCTTATGTTGGTGATGAAGTTAAGGATATGATGGTGGGAGAAGAAGCAGCATTAGCTGGTGTATGGTCAGGAGATGCAGTTGCTATGATCAGGGAAAATGATAATTTAGAGTATGTTATTCCAAAGGAAGGCTCTAATCTATGGTTTGACAATATGGTAATCCCTAAGACTAGCAAAAATAAAGAATTAGCAGAACAGTTTATCAATTTCATGAATAGACCTGAAATAGCTGCAAGGAATACCGATTATATTGGATATTCCACTCCTAATTATAAAGCTATGGAATTGTTACCAGAAGATATAATAAATAGTAAAGTAGCTTATCCTACCGATGAGGAAATAGGAGATGTGGAAATCTTTAAAGATCCAAAGGATATAATCAAAGTATATGATGAAATATGGTTGGAGATAAAGACACAAAGATAATCATCTTAATTGTGAGAGTATAGTTTAAGATTTTAAATTATACTCTTTTTTAATCTTTTAAAAAATCTTGTAAGAACTATTAATTTTTATCTTACAACATGTAAAAAAATTAATATTGCATTTGGAAACTTATGATATAAACTCTAGGGATAAGGATTTTAACAAAGTATAAGGATAATTATTATTACGAAAACTTCAAGGCATCCAATATGATAATGGATGTAGGGGTTTTGGTTTCTAACTTTATTCTATTGACAATGCTTAATTCTAATATAATTTGGGTAACAATCAAATATTATGGTATAAAGGAGTGAGATGATGAAAAAGGTTAAGTACTTAATTATTGGGAATGGTATTGCAGGGCTTTCTGCAGCAAAAGAAATTAGGAAAAAGGATGCAAATGGTAGTATAACTATGGTGTCCAGTGAACCATATTTAACTTATTATAGATTACGTTTAACAGAATGTTTGTATAAAGAGTGTAATGAAGAAGAAATGCTAGTAAACAATAAAGAATGGTATGAAGAAAATAATATAGAAGTGATATTAAATAAGATTGTAGAAAAACTGGATACTAAGAATAATAGAATAAGATTAGATGATGCTACAGAGATTCAATATGGAAAACTCCTAATAGCTACAGGTAGTAGACCTTTTATACCTCCAGTTGCTGGAAAGTATAAACAAGGTGTATTAGCTTTAAGGACCCTTAAGGATTTAAATTATATTAAAAATTATTTTAGAACAAAAAATAATATAACAGTAATAGGCGGTGGACTATTGGGCCTTGAGGCAGCATGGGCATTGAAACAATTAGGGAAAGAAGTAAACATAGTGGAATTTGCCCCATATATATTGCCTAGACAATTAGATGAGGAATTATCTAATAAATTAGAAGATAGGTTAATAGAAGAAGGTTTTAATTTGTACTTAAATTCACAAGCTACAGAAATACTTGGAGGTATAGTAGCAAATGGGATTAAATTAGATGATGGGAGTGAAATTAAAACAGATGCAATATTGTTTTCCGTAGGGATTAGGCCTAATTTAGACTTGATTAGAGATACAGAAATAGAATTTAACAAGGGGGTAATAGTAGATAAAAACCTTAAAACCAATATAGATAATATATATGCTGCAGGAGATGTAATAGAGGTAAATGGTAAAATAATAGGACTTTGGACTTCTAGCAATGAACAAGGTAAGATAGCAGGAAAAAATATGGCAGGGGAAAACTTAAATTACGCTGAACCAAGTCCTTATACTAGTTTGCAATTAGGAGAAATCAAATTGTTTTCTATAGGAAATATAAATGAATACGATGAAATTTACGAATATATTTGGGAAGAAGTTCATCACAAGTTATTTGTTAAAGATAATATATTATCAGGGGCCATACTATTTGGAGATATAAAAGATATGGGAAAAGTAAAAACTGGAGTAGAGAATAAAATGGATATAGATAAATATTTAGAGGACAAACCTTATTATAATAAAATATAAGAGCAATGATAAAAGTATTTTAGCTAATTTATCAATAATTAAAAATATATCTAGAGGTCATTGTAACAATGGCTTCTATTTTTCTTTTCATTCAAAAATTTTAAATTTACTAACATACCCAAAGGAGTTGACATATATAGTGTAGAATATATAATATATTCAAATAATGAGGAGGAATATCTATGTATATTCAATTTTTTGGTGCAGCTAAGATGGTAACTGGCTCAAACTACTTAATTAAAACTGATAAGTATAATATTCTAATAGACTGTGGCATGTTTCAAGGCTCTAAAGAGATAGAGATGATGAATTACGATAAATTTCCCTATGATCCAAGTAATATAGATTATCTGATATTAACTCATGCCCATATTGATCACAGTGGAAGGATACCAAAACTTATAAAAGATGGGTTTAGAGGTAAAATAATTGCAACGAAACCTACTTATGATCTTTGTAAGATAATGCTAAGGGATTCTGCTAAAATTCAAGAAGCTGATGTGGAATGGGAAAATAGGAAACGACAAAGAGCTGGGAAAAAACCCATAGAACCTTTATATACTATTGAAGAAGCTGAGGTCAGTTTAAAGTTTTTTGAAACCTACTTATATGATCAAAAAGTAATATTGAATAAAGATATACAACTTAAGTTTAGAGATGCAGGACATATGTTAGGTTCGGCTATTATAGAACTATGGATAAGAGAAAAGGGGGAATTTATTAAACTGGTATTTTCAGGAGATTTAGGTATGCCTAATAGACCTATAATCAATAACCCTGAATATATTGATAGTGCTGATTACTTAATAATTGAATCTACTTATGGAGATACAATCCATGAAAGGTTTGAACAAAGTGCTGAAAAATTAGTAAATATTATAAATAATACTGTAATAAGGGGTGGAACTGTAATAATACCGTCTTTTGCAGTAGGAAGAACTCAAGAGCTTATATATGAATTAAACAAACATTATGAATATAATGATAGTATTGAAGAATACATGAAAATACCAATATATGTAGATAGTCCTATGGCTGTATTGGCTACTGAAGCCTTTCAGTCCAATTCCAATAGCTTTAATGAAGAAGCAAAGAGCCTTATTTTGAGAGGAGATAATCCTTTTATATTTCCAAATCTAAGATATATAAAAGACCAAAAAGAATCCATGGCCTTAAACAAATATAAGTTTCCAAAGGTTATTATATCTTCTAGTGGTATGGCTACAGCGGGGAGAATAAGACATCATCTGAAGCACAATTTATGGGACGAAAAGAATAGTTTAGTATTTGTTGGATATCAGGCAGAAGGAACTCTAGGTAGAATTATATTAAATGGAGCTAAAAAAGTAAAAATATTAGGAGAAGAGGTAGCAGTAAAAGCGGAAATATACGATCTTCAGGGTTTTTCTGGACATGCTGATCAAATGATGCTCTTGGAATGGATAAGGAAGTTTAAAATAAAACCACAAAAGATATTTATTGTTCATGGAGAGGAAGACTCATCAAATACTCTTGCTCAATTAATAGAAGCTAAGTTCAATACAGAGACTATAATACCTAATCTAGGAGATGAATATATAATTAAAAAGGAAATAGTAGAATTTACTGAAGGAGATTTAATGGAACCTTCTATATTAAAAAAGGATATAGTTAATGAATTAGAAAATATATATATTCAACTTCAATCATTAAATAGAAGAAAAGATCAGTTGGTAGACTTTAAACTATTAGAAAAGGATTATGATACTATCAAAAATATATTAATAAATCTACAACAAAACTTAATGGATTTAAATATGATATTAGGAAAATAGATGGAGAGAGGGATTTTATGTCAAATAAACCAGAAGAAAAGCTGACTAATATAAGAAAAAAAATAGGAAAGTATATTATTTGGATAGAAGTACTGTTAGCATTATTAATTATTTTTACTGTGGTTTTAAGCATTAAAGATATAGTGGTTTTAGGCATAACTATATTTAAAACCGATGCTTTATCTAGTTATGAGATATTGCAAGGTTTTTTGGCACATACTCTACTATTAGTTGTGGGACTTGAGTTGTCACTTATGCTTATTAGTCATACTCCTGGCAAGGTATTAGAAGTAGTACTCTATGCCATAGCGAGAAAAATGCTCATAAGTAGTGCTAATATGACAGATATATTATTTGGGGTAATAGCTTTAGCCTTGGTGTTTTTTATTGATAAGTACTTGCATACCGATGTATCTTGTAACAAATAAGGTATAATAAATTTTAGAATATGCAGTTAGCATCTATAATTGATAAATGATAGGTGGTATTTGTGACATGCTGCAAGGAAGCTAATGAAATACTTACAAAAAATCCTATAGATTTTATTCTTTCTTATTACTATGGAAGAGGAAAGCTATTCTATTAAGCAAGGGAAACATTATTATAAGCAGGAAAAGGTGTTGGCTATATTAAGGTTTCTTCAGCGAATGTAATTTTATCTGCATTTCCATCAAAACAATAGATATAGGTTCAAAAAGAGATGGAGACAATAAAAAGCTCTATAGTATAAACTAAAGAGCTGAATTTACTGGTGCCGAAGGCGGGAATCGAACCCGCACGGAGTTTGAGCTCCATTGGATTTTGAGTCCAACGCGTCTGCCAGTTCCACCACTTCGGCATATCTATTACATGAATTATAATAACATAAATTTTAGAAACAATCAAGGATTTTATTTTCAATTTGTTTACTAGGAAGTACATTTATTGTATACTTATAAATATACAATATTAAATTATTGTATTAATATTAATATTTAAGCATAATATATGAGGAGTGGTATTGTGAGTAGAGATAGATTGATGATCATAGATGGAAATAGTCTATTACATAGAGCTTTTTATGCTCTACCTTTGTTGAAAACTAAAGATGGAGTTTATACCAATGGTGTTTATGGTTTTTTAACCATGTTATATAAAATCCAAGAAGAATATAGCGTAGATTATATTTGTGTTGCTTTTGACAAGAAAGGTCCTACTTTTAGACATGAAACTTTTGAACAATATAAGGCTAATAGGGAATCTACTCCTAATGAGTTAGCTTTACAATTTCCCATATTGAAAGAAATACTAAAAGCTATGAATATTCATCAAATAGAATTAGAAAGTTATGAAGCAGATGATATTGCAGGGACCCTATCAAAAATAGGTGAAGAAAAAGGTATGGAAATAATGCTAGTTACTGGAGACAGAGATTATCTCCAATTATCTTCAGACAATACAAAGGTTTTATTAACCAAGAAAGGGATTACAGAATTAGAAGAATATGATAGAGATAAGATTATAGAAGAATATGGTATAACTCCAGAACAGCTTATAGATTTAAAAGGGTTAATGGGGGATAAATCAGATAATATACCAGGTGTACCAGGGATTGGTGAAAAAACAGGTATCAAATTATTGAAGCAATTTGGAACGATAGAAAATATTTATGATAATATAGAAGAAGTAAAAGGTAAGAAAATCAAAGAATCATTAATAGAGCATAAAAATATAGCTTTTTTAAGTAAGGAGCTAGGAGAAATAATAAGAAATGTACCCATTCAGTTTTCTATGGAGGAATTAAAAGTAGAAGAGCCAAATTGGGATAAATTAGTAGAACTTTACCAAATGTTTGAATTAAATAGTTTGCTATCTAAAATACCTGATGAAAAATTAAAAAATCAAGAAGAATCCTCTTATGAAGTAAAATATAAAAAAATTATAGGAAATAATTTTAATGATATTATCCAAGAGATAAAAAATTCTCATAGTTTTGGTTTTAAATTTTTATTTGAAGATGAGCACTATATATATAGTCCTATATTAGGTGTTGGGATAAAGATTGAAGGTAATTTGCCTTATTATATAGATTTTTCAGAAAACGATATAAATATTTTTGTAAATACTTTTAAAAAATATTTTGAATCTAAGGAAATTGAAAAATATGGTCACATGATAAAGGCTGATGTAGTAGGTTTATTGAGACTTAATATTTATATTAGCAATATACAATTTGATACTATGATAGGTGGATATATACTAAATCCAGCTCAATCCAATTATAGTATTAATCAACTAAGTAAAGAATATTTAAATATCTCTTATATAGAAGAAGAAGAACTACTAGGTAAGGGGAAAAATAAAAAAACTTATAAAGATCTTACCCTTGAAATGAGAGGAGAATATGTTTCCACTGTGTTAGATTTAGTTTACAGAGTTAAGGAACCAATAAGGGAAAAAATTAAAGAACAAGAAATGGAACATCTATACTATAATGTGGAATTACCTTTAACAGAGGTACTGGCAGAGATGGAATTTAATGGATTTAAGGTAGATTTAGATATATTAAATCAATTAGGGGATGAGTTTGATTCTAAGATTCATAATTTGACAGAGGAAATATATGAGCTAGCAGGAGAAGAGTTCAATATAAATTCACCAAAACAATTAGGAGAAATATTATTCAATAAATTGAAATTACCAGTTATTAAACGAACAAAAACTGGCTATTCAACAGATGTGGAGGTATTGGATAAATTAAGAGGTCAGCACGATATTATTGAGAAAATACTTAAATATAGACAGTTGGTAAAACTAAAATCTACTTATATAGATGGTCTTATAAATCTAGTAGATGAAAAAACCAATAAAATTCATTCTAGTTTTAATCAGACTGTAACTAATACTGGGAGGATATCTAGTACAGAACCTAATTTACAAAATATACCTATAAAGACTGAAGAGGGTAGAAAGATTAGAAAAGCTTTTGTACCCCAGTCAAAAGATTATGTTCTTGTAGACGGGGATTATTCTCAAATAGAATTAAGGGTATTAGCCCATATTTCCAAAGATCCAAAGCTTATGGAAGCTTTTTTTCATGATGAAGATATTCACACAAAAACTGCTTCTGAAGTATTTGGTATACCAAAAGATGAAGTAACTCCATTAATGAGAAATAGAGCAAAGGCGGTCAATTTTGGTATAGTATATGGAATAAGTGATTATGGTCTTTCTAGGGATTTAAATATATCTAGGAAGGAAGCTAGAGAGTATATAGATAATTATCTAAAAAACTATAAAATGGTAGATAAATATATGAAGGATATCATAGAGATAGGAAAGAAAAAAGGATATGTGGAAACCATATTGAATCGTAGAAGGTATATACCAGAATTAAAATCTAGAAACTTTAATGTAAGGTCTTTTGGAGAAAGGGTTGCTATGAATACCCCTATTCAAGGTAGTGCTGCTGATATAATAAAGGTAGCCATGGTAGGGGTACATAAGGAGTTAAAGAATAGAAATTTAAAATCTAAATTGATATTGCAAGTTCATGATGAGTTAATTATTGAAACCCATAAAGATGAAATAGAAGAGGTAATACAATTAATGCAAGATATAATGGAGAATTCTATAATCTTAGATGTACCTTTAAAAGTAGAGATTAGTGTAGGAGATAATTGGTATGAAACAAAATAATCC
Source organism: Tissierellia bacterium (assembly GCA_012728075.1). Lineage (GTDB taxonomy): Bacteria > Bacillota > Clostridia > Tissierellales > Tepidimicrobiaceae > Keratinibaculum. The sequence goes on along the minus strand of JAAYFV010000005.1, from coordinate 23,018 downwards.
TAAGATTATAGGAATTACTGGTGGTATTGCTACTGGTAAATCTACAGTTACAGATATATTAATAAAAAAAGGTTATATAGTTATAGATGCTGATAAAATAGCTAGACAAGTAGTAGATATAGGCTTACCTGCCTATGAGGAGGTAGTGTCTTATTTTGGGGAAAGTATTTTAAAAGAAGATGGAACAATTGATAGACAAAAACTAGGCAATCAAATATTTTGTGATGAGTCTAGTAGAAAAAAACTAAATGATATAGTACATCCTTATGTACTTTCGGCTATAAAAAAGAATATAGATAAATATATTGGTGAAGAGGAGATTCTATTTCTGGATATACCTTTATTAATAGAAGAGATAGATAAATTCCAAGAACATAAAATTTATTTTGATGAAATATGGTTAATATATGTGGATGAAAAGACCCAACTAAATAGGCTACTTAAAAGGGATGGCATAAACGAGAAAGAAGGGATTTATAAGATCAAAGCTCAGATGCCTATAGATATGAAAAAGGATTATGCTACAAGGATAATAGATAATAGAGGAGATAAAAAAGCACTTGAAAAACAAATTGATGATATACTGTTTAAAATAATATAATGTGTTGGAGGTTTTATTTTAATATGGCAATTAGTAGATTATTGAAAAACATATTAATCCTTTTAGCAATTATTTTTATTATATTAATCGCTATAAATATATATTTCAAAATATCCTATCCTCTATCATATATAAATATAATCAAAAAGTATTCAAAACAGTTTGGTGTGGATCCCTATCTAGTAGCTGCTATAATTAATGTAGAGAGTAGTTTTGATAAGGATGCTTTATCTTCCAAAGAAGCTAGAGGACTTATGCAGATTTCCCCTACTACTGGGCAATGGGCAGCAGAGAGTTTGTCTTTGGAAGATTTTACGCTAGATATGTTATTTGATCCAGATGTTAATGTGATGATTGGCACATGGTATATAAATATGTTATCCAATGAATTTAACAATAATTTACAATTAATGTTGGCAGCATATAATGGAGGTAGTGGTAATGTAAATAAGTGGTTAGAGGATAAGGATTATTGTGGAGATGGAGAAAATTTAAAAAAAATACCTTTTAAAGAAACGGAACAATATATAGATAAGGTAATAGAAAATTATGAAACATATAAAAAACTATATGATGGTCAATTTGAGAAAACTAATGATGATAAAGGGTCTTACCTTATAGTACTATTTCACAATATTAAAAAAGTGATTAAAGCTTTTGTAATATATAAATAGGAAAAGGGGGAGTAAAGTTGAAGTTAAAAAAAATAGTAATTACAATACTTATATTAAGCATTATGATTGCAGTAGTGGGATGCAAAGAAAACCTTCAGGATACTACTATAGATACTTTTGATGCAGACGTACATGCAAAAGTAGAATATGAACCTGAATACGGCGGGGAATTAGTACTCCCTTTGACTACTATAAGGACATTAAATCCTTTAATTAATGAAAATATGAGTTATTATCATTTTAGTAAGCTTATATATGAAGGATTATTTGAATTAGGGGATGATCTAAACTTTGTAAACCAGTTAGCTGAAGATTATACATTAAAGGAAGAGGGAAGGGTAGTAAGTATTAAACTAAGAGAGGATGTATTTTGGCATGATGGAGAAAAGTTTACAGCAGATGATGTTGCATTTACGATAAATACTATTAAATATGCTAATGATGATACAAGTTACAAAAAGATGTTTAACAATGCATTAGGAAGTTATAGTCCATTAGATATTCGTAGGATTTTAGATGTACAGATATTGGATGATTACCATATAGATATTATATTTAGTGAAAACTTTGGTCATGGACTGGAAACTTTGACATTTCCCATTTTACCAAAACATAAATTTGTATTGGGAAAAGAAGATAAAAATTCCTATATACAAGCATTAAGTGAGGAAAATTTTGAACCCATAGGTACTGGACCCTATATGTTTGTCGAGTATGATAAACATAAAACCATCTTTCTTAAATCCTATGACAAATATAGGGAAGGAAAACCATATATAGACACCATAATTGGGAAGATATTAGAAGATGAAGAGCTGTCTCTAACAGCTTTTGAAACGGGACAAGTCCATGTAACTACTGCTTTGGATGTAGACTGGGAAAAATATGATCAGAATAATAGAATTAGAATATTTGAATTTGTATCTCCTAATTATGAGTTTTTAGGTTTTAATTTTTCAAATGCTATCTTTAATAAAGAAAGTAGCAATAGCTTAAGAAAAGCTTTTGCCTATGGAATAAATAGGCAATCTATAATACAGAGAGTATACTTAGGCCATGGAACTCAGACAGATTTGCCTATTCATCCCAATTCTTGGTTATTGTCAGAGGACTCTAACATATATGGATATAATCCTTCAAAAGCCAAAGAAGAGTTAGAAAAACTAGGTTGGAAGGATATAGATGGAGATGGAATTTATGAAGATGAAGAGGGCAATAAAGTTCAATTAAGGCTTATCACCAATTCATACAATCCATTAAGATTAAAAGTAGCAGATATGGTTGTGGATGATTTAAATAAAATAGGTATTTCTGTAGTTAAAGATTATCCTGAAAGAATACCTGAAAATATAACGGAAGAGATGATTGAAGAACAATGGGAATATGTAAATAATCGTATAATAAAAGGAGATTATGATATAGTTTTGTTAGGATGGCATTTACCCACAATCCCTGAATTGTCTTTTGCTTTTCATTCTAGTCAAATTAAAGGAGGTACTAATTTTATTCGATATAGCAATGAAAAAATGGATGAAGCTTTAATGGAAGCATTTAGTTCAATAGATAGGGATGATAAGCTAAAAGCTTATAAAAAATTACAATCAGTAATAAACGAAGAATTGCCCTATATAAGTTTGTTTTTTAAAAATGATGCTTTATTAGTAGATAAAAAGATAATGGGAGATATAGATCCTGCTTTTTTTAATCTGTATAGGAATATTGGGAAATGGTATATACCTAAAGAATTTCAACAGGAGATAGTTGATAAAAAATAAAAATATATTATAATATATGTATAATATAAAATTGTAGGAGCAGGACTGGCGGAATTGGCAGACGCACTATCTTGAGGGGGTAGCGGTCAATGACCATACGAGTTCGAATCTCGTGTCCTGCACCACATAATATTAAAAAAATCATATACATAATGTATATGATTTTTTTAAATCTATTACAAATTAGGTTATAATAGATTATATTAGAATGTTTTTTGAGGATGGTATCAAATGGAAGATAGATCTATTATACATGTAGACATGGATGCTTTTTATGCTCAAATAGAGCAAAGGGATAATCCTAAATTAATTGGCAAGCCTGTAATCATTGGAGGAACAAGTTCTAGAGGAGTAGTATCTACTGCATCTTATGAGGCCAGGAAATATGGAGTCCATTCAGCAATGCCTATAAAAGCTGCAAAAAAACTTTGTCCAGAAGGGATATATCTACCAGTAAATATGAAAAAATATAAAGAAGTTTCTAAAAATATTCATGGCATATTTACAAAATATACTAATGTATATGAACCTATCTCCATTGATGAGGCTTTTTTAGATGTAACAGGTAAAGAGGCTTTAGAGATTGCTAAAAGTATAAAAAAGGATATAAGAGATAAATTAAGACTTACAGCATCAGTAGGCATATCTATAAATAAATTTTTAGCAAAATTAGCTTCAGAAGTAAACAAACCAGATGGTTTAACTATTATAGAAAAAGATGAAGTCCTATCTTTTCTGCGACCATTACCTATTACCAAGATATGGGGAGTAGGGCCTAAAATGGAAAGGGAGTTAAATAAATTAGGGATATATTATATTGAAGATGTGCAAAACTATGATGTAGAAGTACTAGTATCTATATTTGGAAAACGGGGTAAAGAATTGTACGAATTTTCTTACGGTATAGATAACAGACCAGTGGAACCACGTATTGCGAATCAATCTATAGGGGAAGAAGAAACTTTTTTGAAAGATATATATGATATGGAAATGTTACTTGATACATTAAAGGATTACTCTTTTAATCTTTCAAAAAAACTTAAAGAAAATAGATATTTGGCTAGGACCATATGTGTAAAGATAAAATATAGTGATTTTACCATAGAGACTAGGAGTATGACACTAAATATTCCTACAAATGATGAAAGGATGATATATAAAACTGCCAAATATATACTACTAAATAAGTTTAATATAAATAGAGAAGTTAGACTTATTGGTCTTACCCTTTCAAATTTAATATATCCTGATGATCCAATACAGTTAAGTATGGACATATAAAGAAAGCACAATGTTTGGTATTTAACAATCTTTCGCATATATACCCACATAATGGTAAAATGAAAAAAACATAAACAAGTATCTAATCTTGAATATTTTAGTGTATAAGCAGTTTATAGCCAAATTTTATCCCTAATAAATAGTATCGTTAAAAATATCTCAATACGTCTATGGGGTATACATATACCCAAAATAATGTTATAATAAACAGTGAGTAAGCCCTTTGGGCTTATTTATAATGTATAATGATAGCATTTTATATATTTAAAACTCGTAAGACAAAAGAAGCTTAATTAAAAGCTAAATAATTAAAGAATAGAGAAAACGAGGTGGAAAAGATGAATTTAAAAAGTCTTACTTTTAAAGGCGGGGTCAATGTACCAGGTCACAAAGAAATGACTGAGAATCTGCCAATAAAAAGAGCAGTAGAACCTGCCGTTGTAACTATTCCTTTACACCAACATACTGGTGCTCCTTGTGAGGCATTGGTAAAAGTGGGGGATAGGGTTAAAGTAGGCCAAAAAATTGGCCAGTCAGATGCTTTTGTTTCGGCATCAGTTCATTCATCTGTTTCTGGTATTGTAAAAAGCATTACACCAATGGCTATACCTACTGGATTAATTGTAGATTGTATAGTCATAGAATCTGATGGGAAAGGAGAATTAGATGAACCTATCACTGAACCAAAGGATTTAGAAGAATTAACCTCTGATGAAATAATCCAGATAATAAGAGAAGCAGGTATAACAGGAATGGGAGGAGCTGGATTTCCTACTCATGTAAAATTATCTCCACCATCAGGGAAAAAAATTGATACAATTATAATAAATGGAGCTGAATGTGAACCATATATAACAGCAGATCACAGAAATATGGTGGAAGAACCTGAAAAAATAGTATTTGGCTTGAAGGTAATAATGAAAGCAGTGAAAGTAGAAAAGGGAATTATTGCTATAGAAGAAAACAAGCTTGATGCAATATCAGCTTTAATAGAAGCTAGCAAAGATGAACCTAATATCACTGTTATTCCTTTAAAGGTGAAATATCCTCAAGGGGATGAAAAGAGATTGATAGATGCAACCTTAAATAGGCAAGTACCTTCCGGAGGTCTCCCTATGGATGTGGGCGCTATAGTTTGTAATATATCCACTACTAAAGCAATTGCTGAAGCGGTACAAATGGGAAAACCTTTATATGAAAGAGTAGTGACTGTTACAGGAAATGGTATTAAGGAACCTAAGAATTTAATTGTAAAAATAGGGACTAGCTTTAAAGATGTAATAGCACAATGTGGAGGATTTACTGAAGATGCTCCTGGTAAGATAATTATGGGAGGACCTATGATGGGAATAAGTCAATTTTCAATAGATGTACCTGTTATCAAGGGAACAGGGAGCATACTAGTATTGACGGAAGAAGAAGCAAAACCAGTAAAGGTTTCACCTTGCATAAAATGTGGCAAATGTCTTGAGGTATGTCCAGTGAAATTACAGCCATTGTATTTAAGTACATTTTCATTAAAAGGAAGATTTGATAAGGCTGAAGAATTTCATGCCCTTGATTGTGTAGAATGTGGAGCATGCTCATATATATGTCCAGCTAAAAGGCCATTGGTTGAATCTATTAGGATAGCCAAAAAAGAAATAATTACAAAAAGAAAAAAAGCTAATTAGATAGGAGGATATGAAATGGATAGTAAAGGAATAAATATTTCTAAAACTGAAGAATTAGTTTTAGAAAACAAGTTATTAGTTTCTTCATCTCCTCATATGAGATCGAATGAATCTGTACAGAGGATTATGCTCGATGTAATAATAGCCTTAGTACCAGCAATGATAGGTAGTGTGTATTTTTTTGGTATAAACGCACTAAAGTTAATTTTAATTTCAGTTGCTTCGTCGGTGTTATTTGAAGCATTGATTCAAAAGGCTTTTAAAAGGGAAGTTACTATAAATGATTTATCAGCTGTTATAACGGGAATTTTAATTGCCTTTAATTTGCCGGCTAGTGCACCATGGTGGTTGCCTATAGTGGGGTCTGCCTTTGCTATTATCATAGTAAAGCAGTTTTTTGGAGGATTAGGTTCTAATTTTATGAATCCAGCTTTAGCAGCTAGAGCTATGCTTCTAACCTCATGGCCTAGCCATATGTCTACATTTACTGGAACGAGACCAGATGTAGTAGCCTCAGCTACACCTTTAGCTATAATGAAATATGGTATGGCAACAGATGGAGCTGCTTCGGCAACAGTTGAAGCTGCAACTTCAGCTTCTCAAGGGGCTGGGGTAGAATTACCTATGCTTATGGATATGTTCGTAGGGAATATTCCTGGGGCTATAGGAGAGACATCTGCCTTATTGTTGTTAGTAGGAGCAGTATATTTAATAATAAGACAAGTTATTGACTGGAGAGTACCAGTATTCTATATTGGAACAACTTTTATAATGTTAGTATTATTAGGAGTTGAGACTGAATTTTTACCTTATCATATATTAGGTGGAGGTCTAATTCTTGGAGCTTTTTATATGGCTACAGATTATGCTTCGTCGCCAGTAACACCTATGGGTAGAATTATATTTGGCATTGGAGCGGGGATACTTACTGCAATTATTAGAGTAAAAGGTGGGTATCCAGAAGGAGTATCTTATTCAATTTTGCTTATGAATGTGGCAACTCCAATAATAAATAAATACACAAGCCCTAAAGTATTTGGGGAGGTGAAGTAAATGAATGAGACGTTAAAACTAGGTTTAATATTATTTATAATAACAGCTATTTCTGCTTCTGTTTTGGCAGTTTCAAATAATATAACTGCACCTAAAATAGCAGAAGCTGATAAATTGGCAGATCAGAAAGCTAAGACAGAAATACTACCTCAAGGAGAAGATTTTAGACCATTAGATGAAGAAAGAGTTAATGAAATAAAGAAAGAATACCCCAATGTACTTGAAATATTTGAAGCTTATAAGGGCGAAAATTTAGTGGGTTATACCATAAAAAATGTAGTAAAAGGCTATGGTGGAGACATAGAAATTATGACTGGAATATCAACAGAAGGTAAAATTACAGGAATTAAGGTGTTAAATCATTCAGAAACCCCTGGGCTTGGAGAAAATGCTACTAAATCATATTTTTCAGATTCCTTTAGGGATAAACCTGTAGACGAGGAACTAGTATCAGCCAAAGAGCCAAAAGGGGATAATGAAGTTCAAGCTTTAACAAGTGCCACCACTACTACTAATGCAGTACTAGATGGCGTTAATTCTGCTCGTGAAATATACAATTCTAAATTGGCTGATTAGATAATTGTTGGAGGTGTAAATAGTGAAATTATCCAAGATTTTTTATAATGGATTTATAAAGGAGAATCCTATATTTGTACAATTAATAGGTATGTGTTCAGTACTTGCGGTAACAACTTCTGCTATTAATGGCTTGGCTATGGGATTGGCAGTTACGGGGGTATTAGTTGGTTCAAATTTAGTAATATCTCTTCTTAGAAAAGTAATACCGGAAAAAATTCGTATACCTGCTTTTGTGGTGGTTATAGCTACGTTTGTTACTATAGTAGAGATGTTTATGAAAGCATATACTCAGGATCTATACAATGCATTAGGTATTTTTATACCATTAATAGTGGTCAACTGCATTATATTAGCAAGGGCAGAAGCTTTTGCATCTAAAAACGGAGTATTAGCTTCAATAGTTGACGGATTAGGAATGGGACTTGGGTATACATTGGCTTTATTAATATTAGGAAGTTTAAGAGAAATATTAGGAGCTGGTAGTATATTTGGGAAACAGTTATTTAGTCCTTCTTTTGAACCGGCATTGATTTTTATCATGCCTCCAGGAGCCTTTATACTGTTGGGGATACTGATAGCTATTTTTAATACCATAAGGAAGAAAAAAGCTACTACAGAATCTAATTAGAGGGAGGAAAGAAAATGAGTATATTCACTATATTGATAAGTACTATATTTGTTAACAACTTTGTATTGGCTAGGTTCTTAGGAATATGTCCCTTTTTAGGGGTATCCAATAAAACAGAAACTGCAACAGGTATGAGTATTGCTGTAACTTTTGTAGTTACTTTATCATCTATAATCACTTATGGTATTCAAAAAGGTCTTTTAGAGCCATTTGGTTTAGAATATCTTCAAACTATTGTATTCATACTGGTTATTGCAGCATTGGTTCAATTTGTAGAAATGGTAATGAAGAAAACCAGTCCAACCCTATATAGTGCATTAGGAGTCTATCTTCCATTGATAACTACGAACTGTGTAGTGTTAGGAGTTGCAATACTAAATATACAAGAAGGCTACAATTTAGTTCAGACTATATTTAATGCTGTAGGGGCATCTATTGGATTTGGATTAGCTTTAGTGTTAATTTCTGGAGTTAGGGAAGAATTGGAGTTTAATGATGTACCAGAAGCCTTGGAAGGATTTCCCATTGCATTGATAACTGCAGGGTTAATGTCCATTGCCTTTTTAGGATTTAATGGATTAGTTTAGGAGGTGGAGCGATGAGCATTGTATATCCAATAACCATATTAGGAGGACTAGGATTATTATTCGGAGTAGGTTTATCCTTAGCTTCTAAGGTGTTTTCAATAGAAAGAGATCCAAGGATTGATGAAGTTAGAAAAGCTTTACCTGGTGCTAATTGTGGTGCTTGTGGTTATCCTGGCTGTGATGGATTAGCATCGGCAATTGTTGCAGGAGAAGCACCTGTAAATGCTTGTAGTGTTGGTGGAGCACCAGTAGCTGAAGTGGTGGCAGATATTATGGGGGTTAATGTGGCAGAGAGTACAAGATATGTTGCAACTGTACTTTGCCAAGGGGATTGTGACAAGGCTAAAGAAAAATATATCTATGATGGAATTCAAGATTGTAGAGCCCAGAATATATTAGCAGGGGGTAGCAAATCTTGTTCATACGGTTGTTTAGGTTGTGGTACCTGTAAAGATGTTTGTGAATTTGATGCCATTCAAATTCTAGATGGAATTGCTGTTATAGATAAGGAAAAATGTACATCTTGTAAAAAGTGTATAAGTGCATGTCCAAAGGGAATTATAGAGCTAATACCCTATGAACAAGAAGTAATTGTAAAATGCAATAGTAACGATTCAGGTAAGGTAGTTAGAGAAAATTGTAGTATTGGATGTATTGGTTGTAGAATTTGTGTTAGAAATTGCCCTGAAGAAGCATTTATATTTGAAAACAATCTAGCTAAAATCGATTATGAAAAATGTATAAATTGTGGTATTTGTGCAGAAAAATGTCCCACCAAGGCTATTTGGACAAGTTTAGAACTAGAAAAAGCGGTAAATCAGTAATTAGAGCCTATATTTAGGCTCTTTTATTTTTTTAAAATTTAATCTATAATATTATGATAGGTATTGTTTGAGATTTATAAAGCTTGATTTTAGATGTTTATTGGAATATAATTCTAACTTGTAAATAAAAATTATAAATGATAAACTAATTATGATATATGTAAAATTAATACCTAAAATTAAAGGGTGAATATGTTGACAAAAGGGGATAAATATCTGATAATTTTTATTATAATAATTAGCCTATTATCGTTAGTATTTATAAATAAATCTGCTTTACATTATGGAAAGAAATATGTAAGTATTCAAGTAGATGGAGAAGAATTTAAAAGGATAATATTTGATAAAACTGTGATAGGCAAGACTATTCCCATCAAAACAGAATTTGGTTATAATTTGATAGAAATTGGAGATGAAAAGGTAAGGGTAATTGAGGCTGATTGCCCTGATCAACTAGATGTAAAACAAGGCTATATATCTAAAGTAGGTGAAGTTATAGTATGCTTACCAAATAGATTGGTAATTGAGATCAAGGGTTTAGATGAAAAAAGGGATGTAGACTATATAAGCCATTAAAGGTGGAATACAATTATGAAAGGATTACAAAAGTTAATTTTTTTATCTTTATTAGTGTCTATTGGATTAGCCTTAGGGATTATTGAATCTATGATGCCAGTGCCTTTTGTAGCGCCAGGTGCAAAATTAGGGTTATCAAATATGGTCATATTAATTACATTAGCATTATTTGGTTTTAGAGAAGCTATGACAGTGGGAGTTCTTAAATCTATAGTATTTACCTTGGTTGTAGGGAGTGTTTCAAGCCTTTTTTATAGCTTATCTGGTTCCATATTAAGCTGTTTTACCATGTATATAGTATATAAGTATTTTTCAAAAACCTTTAGTCTAATAGGGGTTAGTATATTTGGAGCAGTAGCTCATAATTTTGCTCAGGTGTTAGTAGCTAGTATTATGATGAATAATATAAGGATATTTAGCTATTTACCTATACTCTTGTTGATAAGCCTTTTTACAGGATATTTTGTGGGGTTAACATCCAAGTTTGCGATTAAAAACTTAAAGAAAACTTTTAAAACTATATTTTTTTAAAGTATAAGGTGATACAATGGATACTATAGTACTTGCATCTTCTTCTCCTAGGAGAAAGGAGCTTTTAGAAAAATATAATATTGAACCTATTATAGTAAAGGCTAATGTTTCTGAGAAGGTACATTCCAATGAAACAGTTGAACAAATAACTATGGCGTTGGCTTTTGAAAAGGCAAATCAAATAATAGATAAATTTTCTAATGGAGAAATAATCATAGGTGCAGATACTATTGTAGCTTGTGATAATAAAATTCTTGGGAAACCAAAGGATGAACATGAGGCTTTTAATATGCTTAAGCTATTAAGCGATAGAGAGCATGAAGTTTTAACAGGCATTAGTATTATAAAAACAAATACTAATATAAAGATTATCGATTATGAAAAAACCATAGTTAAATTTAGAAAACTTAGTGATGAAAAGATAAGAAATTATATTAAGACTAAAGAGTATGTAGACAAAGCAGGAGCCTATGGCATACAAGGATTAGGAGGAGTATTAGTAGAATGGATTAAAGGTTGTTATTTTAATGTTGTAGGTTTACCTATATATAAACTAGACATTTTATTAGAAAGGCATTTTGACATAAGCTTACTATAATAAAGTGTGGTGAAAAATATGGATATAAATAGAAGTTATACCATAAAGGATCTTCCCCTAAATGAAAGGCCTAGGGAAAAGTTATACAAATATGGGGTAAAATCCTTATCTAATGCAGAGCTAATTGCAGTAATCATAAGGACTGGGTATGGGGAGGATACAGCTATAGATTTAGCTAATAGAATACTTAGTATGGATAATAGTGGAATAAGTTATCTATCCCATGCTACAGTTGAGGAACTAACAAGTATAAGAGGAATTGGCAATTGTAAAGCTGCTCAAATAATAGCAGCTATAGAACTAGGAAAAAGAATATCTAGATATGGTGGAGAAGACAAAATAAAAGTGGATTCACCAATGGTACTGGCTCAATTGCTCATGGAAGAGATGAGGTACTTAAACAAAGAACACTTCAAAATAGCTATTTTAGATACAAAAAACCAGATTATAAGTATTGAAAATATATCTATAGGTAATTTAAATGCCTCCATAGTACATCCACGAGAAGTTTTCAATATAGCGATTAAACGTAATGCCAATTCAATTATATTAGTACATAATCACCCTAGTGGTGATCCAACACCAAGTACAGAGGATATAAATATTACTCATAGACTTATAGACGCAGGAAATATAATTGGAATTAAAGTTTTAGATCATATTATAATTGGTGATAATAAGTATATAAGCTTTAAACAAAGAAATATTATTTAGTTTATAGAAAGGAAGGAGCAAATTATATGGGAATATTTAGTGCATTTACAAAGGACATGGGGATTGATCTTGGAACAGCTAATACATTAGTTTATATTAAAGGAAAAGATATAGTAATTAGAGAACCTTCTGTGGTTGCAATTCAGACTAATACTAAACAGGTTTTAGCTGTTGGTGAGGAAGCAAAGAAAATGATAGGTAGAACTCCAGGCAATATTGTTGCAATTAGACCATTGAGGGATGGAGTTATTGCCGATTTTGATATAACTCAAAGTATGCTTAAATATTTTATAAAAAGAGCAGCTCAAAGGCGTTCCTTGTTTCAACCAAGGGTAGTGGTTTGTGTTCCAAGTGGGGTTACTGAAGTTGAAAAAAGAGCTGTAGAAGAAGCTGCTATACATGCTGGTGCAAGAGATGCTTATTTAATAGAAGAACCTATGGCTGCAGCTATTGGTGCCGGATTACCTGTACATGAAGCAACAGGTAGTCTTATAGTAGATATTGGAGGAGGAACAACAGAAGTAGCTGTTATATCTTTAGGAGGAATAGTTACAAGTAAGTCTATTAGAGTTGGTGGTGACGAATTAGACGAAGCTATTGTTAGCTATATTAAAAAGGAATATAGTTTGATGATTGGAGAGCGGACAGCAGAAGAGGTAAAAATTACCATTGGCTCTGCAAATGTGAAAGCAAAAGAATCTAAAATGAATATTAGAGGTAGAGATTTAATATCTGGATTACCAAAGACTATAGTTGTTACGTCTAAAGAAATATACGAAGCAATGAAAGAACCTATTTACAATATAGTAGATGCCATTAAATCCACATTGGAAAAAACCCCTCCTGAATTAGCTGCTGATATAATGGAACAGGGAATAATGCTTACAGGTGGCGGAGCATTACTTGATGGAATTGATCTATTAATAAAAAGTGAAACAGGTATGCCAGTTCATATAGCAGAAAATCCCTTAGACTGTGTTGCTATAGGTACTGGAAAAGCTTTAGAAAGCATTGAGGTGTTGAAAAAAACTGTATCCAATAATAAGAGAATGGGTTAATAGGTGATATTATGTTTTTCTTAAGGAAATATAAAAACAGAATGATAGTGACTATAGTTGCTATCATTCTGATTATTATTATAGGTGTAACCAGTACCGAAAGAATGTCTTTAACAAAGATTGAAAAAGTAATAGGAAATATATTTACACCAATTGAAAAATTTTTTTATAATATTAGTAAAAAGACATCGGACTTTTTTGTATCCATTAAAGATATATCCAATATAAAGGCAGAAAATGAAGAATTAAAAAAAAGAGTTAAAGAATTAGAAGAACTAAATAGAAGGTATGAAGACATAATTGGGAAATCCGATTATCTAAAAAACGAAGCAGAGCTTTTGAGGAAAACTGATTATAATATAATATCAGCTCAAGTTATAGGCAAAGAACCAGGTAATTGGTTTGATAGATTTGTAATCGACAAAGGTTTAAAAGATGGTATAAAAAAAGGAGACACAGTTATACAAGCTGTAGAAACAGAAGAAGGTATAGTGGAAGAAGGCATAGTAGGTAGAATTGCTGAGGTAGGAGATAATTGGGCGAAGGTTATATCCATAGTTGACGAAAACAGTAAGATATCATTTAAAGTAATTAGAACTCAAGATGGTGGCGTAATCTCTGGTAATATCGATGGTAGACTAAGTGGATATTTATTTGATACAAAAGCAGATGTGATGAAAGGAGACAAGCTTTTTACATCTGGACTTGGAGGCACTTACGTAAAAGACCTATATATAGGCGAAATAAAGGATGTAGTTAAGAAGGATGAGGATTTAATGAAGCACATATATGTGGAGCCAGCGGTTAATTTTAAAAAATTATTTAAGGTTTTCATTATATCCAAGTAAAGGATTGGAGGATACCATTGGAGATTATAGTAATGGCATTGATAATCATAGGCAATTTCATATTGCAAAGCACCGTATTCTCCCAAATAAGCATTTTTGGTGTAGTGCCAAATACAGGTCTTATTATTATAGTTACTATAGCACTACTAAAGGGTAGAAGGATTGGTGGTGTAGTAGGTTTACTTGTAGGTCTGTTACAAGATATAATTTTTAGCCCTGTAATAGGAGTTAATGGGTTTATATATTTTTTTATTGGATATTTTGTTGGCATGAGTGAAGATAAATTATCTAAAGATAATCTGTTGATACCCTTTATTATAACAGGGGTATCCACTATAGCTTATCATGTATTCTATTATATTTTCATGTATTTTTTAGGTTATAGTATATATTTTACTGTCTTTTTTAAAGAGGTAGTAATATTGGAAATTTTATATAATAGCTTCATATCCATTTTTATATATAAATGGTTTTCCAAAATATTTGTCATTCCTTCAATTAGATTTAGAAGGAGATAGGGGTGAACAATTTGAAATTTCTGGAAAAGTTAAAAAATCGATATAATATATTAATTATGATATTAATTGTAATGCTTTTAACCCTTTCCTTTAGATTAGCAACTTTAACAATCGTTCAAGGGGATTACTATAGGGATATTTCAGACAACAAAAGGCTTAAAGAAATATATATTACTGCACCAAGAGGAGAGATACGGGATAGACATGGAAGATTATTAGCAGGGAATAAGCCTAGTTTTACAGTACAGTTGTTGAAGGATGAGATAAATATAAAAGATAAGGAGAGTACCAATGAGACATTGTTAGCATTATCTAGATTACTAGAAGAAGATGGAGTAGATTATGTAGATGATTTTCCTATAGAATTCAATATATTTAAATTTGTTGATGAGGGACAATATATATCAGAAAATATGACTCCAGAGGATAAGGTTATCGATATTATAATTGAGAACCACCTATTATCTTCCATTTTAGATACCTATTATGTTCATCCTGATTATGAGGAACATTTTCAATTTATAACTATAAACAAAGCCATAAATGCCCTTGAAAGTAAGGGTATGGATATACCAGTAGTGACTGAATTGAATTCTGGTGGATTAGATATAAAATTTGATGAAACTAAGGATATAGATATATGGAAAAGCCAATATAATATTGGTAAGGAAACAACACCTAAAGAAGCAATAATAAGTCTTATCAATGGAGATAAAAATATTATTAGGAAAATAATTGATCATTCTATTTCTAGAGAATTGGTATTTAATATATTACAAGAGAGAAATTTAAGTCAAGGATTGATATTAGAAGAGTATTCTATAACCTATGATGAGGAACATCTACAACAAAAAAGAAATTTGATGAAAGATTTTAATACTATTACTTTTGATACGAAAGCTAAAGATGATTTTGTGACTATTGTTACATCTACTTCGTTAAAAGACTTATTAGAAAAAGTAGTAGATCAAGAAGATGAAAAGGGAAATCTCATAAAAGTAGTACCAGGGAAATTGTTAATCGAAGAAATTGAACAGAAAGGGTTAAGTTCACCAGTAGATATAGAAATAAATGAGGAAAACAATACAGTATTATATGTCCACAAGGATAAGAAATTATCTTCAAAAGAAAATCCTGTAGATACTTTAATTGATTTTGCTAAAGAGAAGGATTTACTTAAGGATTTTATTACAGATGATAGAATTAAAGGAATAGCTCAAGAGACTATATTAGAAAATGGAATTAATCCTAAAATATCCATATCAAAATGGGAATATGTGTCTTTAGTTAATAAGAAAGAATGGTTTGACAAGTATAAGGTTCCAAAGGATAAAAATGCTGAGGAAACATTTTTGTATCTAAAGGAATTCTTTGAAATAGATGAAGATTTAAGCAAATACGAAGCTAGAACTATTATGTCTTTATATGATCAATTAGATAAACAAGGGCATAGGGCATATCAACCTATTAATATTGCTTATGGCATAAGGGATTCAACAGTAGCTAAAATAGAAGAAGGCATGATGGAGGTGCCTGGCATACAGGTATCTATAGAACCAGTAAGATACTATCCTCAAGGAGAACTAGCAGCCCATCTACTAGGGTATTTAGGAAAGATTTCCCAACCGTCGGAGATTGAAAAGTATGTCAATGAGAAAAAATACTCTCCTAATGACATAATAGGGAAGACTGGAATTGAAGAAAAGTTTGAAGATGAACTTAGGGGTATATCTGGAGTAAAAAGGGTAGAAGTGGATGTATATGGCAATACTACCAATGTAATTGAGGAAGAACAAGCTGTGCCAGGAAACAATTTATATTTGACTATTGATTCAAAATTACAGAAAGTAGCAGAAGATTCTTTAAAACATGCATTAGAAGAAATTCAAAAAGGTGGGGAATTTAAAAGTCAATGGGGTAATTATAAATTTGGAATCAATAAGAAAAAGGGAAGACCATATATAAATGCTACATCTGGCTCAGTAGTAGCAATAGATGTTAAAACTGGAGAATTATTAGCATTAGCTAATTATCCTGCATATGATCCTAATTTGTTTTCTACAGGTATTTCTAATACCGATTGGGTTTCATTGTTCCCAGAAAACGAAGAGGATCCATTGGCACCAAGGCCACTTTATAATATTGCAATACAAACTGCAATTCAGCCAGGCTCAACTTTTAAAATGGTAACAGCCCTAGCGGCATTGGAAAAGGGACTTAGTCCTGATAAAACCATTAGAGATATGGGTTATGTAGATATAGGAACGGAAAGATTTGGCTGCTGGATTTGGCATTCTCACAGGGGTACTCATGGTTCAGTAAATCTATATGAAGCTCTTAGGGATTCTTGTAATTATTATTTTTATTCCTTGGCATTTGGAAAGAATCCAAGAACTGGAGAAGCTATAGGAGTAAAAATAGATTTAGAGGATATAGCTAATATGTCAAAACAACTTGGTTTAAATGATAAAACTGGAATTGAAATAGATATTCCCAACGAGGTGGCTGGAGGAGTGCCAGATCCTCAGAGAAAGATGATGATTACTAAATCCATGTTAAAAAGGTATTTAAACAATAACATTAGGAGCTATATAAAAGAAGATGTAAAATTAAAAGATGAAGAAATAGCAGAAAAAATTGATGAAATAGTAAGCTGGATTGAAGAGCCAGAATTAATGACTAGAAATGAAGTAATTAGAAGACTTGATGAAATGGGTATATATCCAGAAAAGGTGCTTCCTGGAGATAGGAATGGATTGGCTGATAAAATAAAATTTGATTATATAAACCAGGCTAGTTGGAATATTACCGATACATTAAATGTGGTAATTGGACAAGGTCAAAATTCCTATACACCAATTCAAATGGCTAATTTTATTGCTACTATTTCTAATGGTGGATATAGACATAAAGTTACCGCCATAGACAATATTAAGAATTTCGATAACTCTAAGGTGATCATGAAAGGGGATACAGAGCCAGAAAGGATTCAATTAAATAATTATGAAAATTTAGAATATGTAAAATTAGGAATGAAAAAAGTATCCACTGAAGGTACAGCTAGAAGTTTATTTCAAAATTTCCCTGTTACGGTAGCTTCTAAAACAGGAACAGCCCAAAAAAGTGGAATAAATCCTGCAACAGGTGACACTTATGATGATTATGCTTGGTTTGTTGCTTTTGCACCCTATGAGGATCCTGAAATAGCAGTAGCTGTAGTATTATTCCAAGGAGGTAGCGGAGGATATGCTGGTCCTATTGCTAGGGAAGTTATAGCTGAATACCTTGGGTTTAATAATGTAGATAAAAAGGGGGCATTGCCCTTTGAAATTGAATTGGCAAGGTAGAACCTTCCAATTCAATTTTTCAAATAAGAAGGATTTTTAAAAGTATATGGAGAATATATATAGGGAATGATGGAGGTAGCATAAGTGAAGGAAGGATTAGTTAGCTTTAAAGGCATTAAGGAAGGAATATATATATATATTAAAGATGGTGATTTTCAAGATATATTAGATGAGTTGGAAGAAAAACTAAAAGATAGTTTAGACTTTTATAAGGAGGCAAATTTTTTAGGAATTAAAGCAGAAAATTTAAAACAAAGCCAAATTATTGAATTATTATACTTGATGAAGTATAGATATGACTTACATATAGCTAATGAGGGTTTATTAGAGCATATGGAGATCTCAGAATATTATACTGGTATAAAGGAGGGAATGACAAAGTTTATACATTCCACTATAAGATCAGGTCAAGTTATAGAATATGATGGGAATATAGTTATTATAGGCGATGTAAATCCAGGAGCATTGATCAAAGCTAAAGGAAATATTATTATACTGGGAACTATTAGGGGAGTGGCTCATGCTGGAATAGATGGGAATAAAGATGCAATAGTTGCTGCATATGATTTGAGGCCAACTCAATTGAGAATTGCCAATATAATTGGCAGAAAGCCAGATGAGGAAACTTTAACTTCAGGTATACCTGAAGTTGCTAAAATAAAGGATGGGGAAGTCTATATAGAACCATATTTACCGAATAAATAAGAATAGGAGGAAGAATAATATGGGCAAAGCTATTGTAATAACATCAGGTAAAGGTGGAGTAGGAAAGACTACCGCAACAGCTAATATAGGCACTGGATTAGCCGTATTAGGGAATAAGGTTGTAGTAGTAGATACGGATATTGGTCTTAGAAATTTAGATGTGGTGATGGGGTTAGAAAATAGAATAGTATATGATATAGTAGATGTAGTAGAAAAAACCTGTAGATTAAAACAAGGGCTAATTAGGGATAAAAGATATGAGGGATTGTTTTTGTTACCAGCAGCTCAAACAAAGGACAAGACAGCTATAAAGCCGGAACAGATGTTGGAGCTAGTCAATCAATTAAAAGAAGAATTTGACTACATAATTATTGATTCCCCAGCTGGAATTGAACAAGGTTTTCAAAACTCCATTGCTGGAGCAGATGAAGCTTATATAGTGACTACGCCAGAAATTGCAGCTGTAAGGGATGCAGATAGGGTCATTGGTCTTTTAGAAGCTAATGGTATAAACAGTCCTAAATTGATAATTAATAGAATAAGGCAAGATATGGTTAAAAGAGGAGATATGATGAATGTAGAGGATATTGTAGATATTTTAGCTATAGAACTGCTGGGCATAGTTCCTGATGATGAAGCTATAGTCATTTCTACTAACAAAGGAGAACCTGTAGTTGCTGAAGATAATCCTTTGTCAGCAAAGGCTTTTAAGAATATTTGTAGGAGAATTTTAGGAGAGGAAGTAGATTTACTTAATTTAGAAAATGATGAAGGAAAGTTTAGCAAGTTGATAAAATTACTTTTTAGTAAGTAAAGGGGGAATAACCTTGGATTTTTTTAAAATGTTTGGAAAGGACAATAAACAAAGCAAGGATGTAGCTAAAGAAAGGTTAAAATTAGTATTAGTCCATGATAGATCCGATCTATCTCCCAAATTTTTAGAGATGATAGAAGGAGATATTATAAGGGTTATTAAAGAATATGCAGAAATCGATGAGGAAGGATTGGATATAAAACTTACTAGGATGAAAAGGGAAACGGATAATATGCCTATGTCAGCATTGGTAGCTAATATCCCTATAGTAAAGATAAAGGATAATATAGAATAGGAATATGTGAAAAAAATACAAAACATACCAAGTATGTTAAATATCAAACAAACCTTGTATTTATTGTGAAAATTATATATAATTATATTCGGGTTCTTACTTACCTAATTATAATTTTTTGGAGGGATACAAATGAGGAAAAGATTAGGACTAATGATCTTAATTGTAGCCTTGGTTACTGTATTTTTTACAGGCTGTGGGAAAAATGACACAGAACCTGCTAGTGACCAATCAAGTGATGTAGCTACAGGTGATTTACAAGATGGAAATTATTTAGTAAAGATGCCTGTAAGTGATCATGGTAACTATCCAATGGCTAAAATGGAAGTAAAGGATGGAGAAATTGTTTCGTTTGAATATGTTGAGATTCTTGCAACTTCAGGAGAAGAGAAGAATGAAGACAATTACAACTATCCAGAAGGTTTAGAAGTAATCAAAAACCTTAATGAACAATTTAACGAAAAGAAAGATTTAGATGAAGTAGACTTTGATGCAGTGTCTGGAGCTACTCATACCAAAGAAAACTTTAAAAACATAGTAAATGAGTTATTAGCTAAGGCTGCAAAAGGTGAAGTATATGAACCAGTTTATAAGGATGGAAAATATACCGCAAAAGCAGATGAAGAAAGCCATGGATGGCTAGCAGAAGTAGTAGTTGTAGTAAGAGATGGTCAAATCGTAGGAGTAGATTACTTTGAAGTTGCAGTAGAGGATATGGAAAGCAATAAAGTAGTATTCGATGAGGATAAAAAACCTGTTATGGGTGATGATGGTAAACCTGAAACAGAACCAGTAGAAGTAAAAGCAGGGGATAGAAAATCCGTTGATAACTATGCCTACTTAGATTCCTTAGAAGTAATAAAGCAAGTTCAAAAACAAATAATAGACAATAATGGGACAGAAAATTTAGATTTAGATGGTATTACAGGTGCAACAAATACTAGGGATACTATGATCGAATTAGTGGAAAAAGCATTAGAAGGTGCAAAGTAATATAAAGTGATGTAAATAAAACCCTAACAATTATTGTTAGGGTTTTTCTAAATAAACTTAAGAAGAGGAGGGAAAACATGGGCTTTAAAAAAAACATTATATATATAGTATTTATATTTATAATTCTATCAATGACTGGCTGTACAGATAACCAATCCCAATCCCTCACCAGGACAGAATTTTTGATGGATACGGTTATTAATTTAAAGGTATATGATAAACAAGATAAAAAAGCAATGGATATGGCTGTAGATAGATTAAAAGAGATTGAAAAAAGAATGAGTATTACCATTTCTAATAGCGATGTAAGTAATGTAAATAAAAATGCTGGGATAAAACCTGTACAAGTCCATGAAGATGTATATTATGTTATAGAAAAGGCAAAGTATTTTGCAGAATTATCCCATGGTGCTTATGAGCCTACTATTGGGCCATTGGTAGAGCTATGGAATATTACTGGTAGTGAAGAAAAGGAAAGGGATTTTATACCTACAGAGGAAGAAATAAAGGAAAAAATGAAGTTAGTTGATTACAATGATTTGGAATTAATGGAAGATAACTATGTATATTTAAAAAGAAAAGGCATGAAATTGGATTTAGGTGGTATAGTTAAAGGTTATGCAGCTGATGAAGTTAAAAGGATTTTTGAAGAGAATGGCGTAAAATCCGCTATTATTGATTTAGGAGGAAATATTTACGCTCTAGGAGAAAAATCTGATGGGGAACCTTGGAGAATAGGGATTCAAGATCCTTTTAGTGTTACAGGTAATTATATAGGAGTATTAAATGTAAAGAATAAGTCAATAGTTACTTCAGGAGATTATGAAAGATACTTTATGTATAAAGGAGAGAGATATCATCATATTATAGATGCTAAAACTGGTTATCCTTCAAAAAACGAAGTATCAGGCATAAGTATTTTATCTAACAAGTCCATCGATGGAGATGCTTTATCTACAGCTTTGTTTGTACTAGGAGTAGAAGATGGAACTAAGTTAGTAAATCAATTAGAAGATATAGATGCAATATTTATAACTAAAGAAAAAGAAGTTTATATTCAAGAAAACTTAAAAGATAAATTTACTTTAATAGATGAAAACTTAAAATTAATATTAAACCCTTATTGATGAGGAATAAAACCTGCCTTATATAAATATCATAATAGTAGATTAAGGCGGGTGAAATTATGAATAGGAGAAAATATTCCAATAGATATAAAGGGATAAAAAATTTTTTTAAGCAAAGACTCAATTATAAAAAGCAAATAAATAAACTATTCTACATGCTAATAATATTAGTTCTCATATTGATATTGAAAAAGATAAATAATAAGTTAACTTCTAATGTAATTCAAATTATAAACAAAGGGATAAATTATGAGTTTAGCATAAAAAAGGATGGCAAAAAGATTTTAGACTATAGCAAAGATCTATTGGAGTTTTCTGGGAAAACTTTGGAAGTGTTGAATATAAAAAATGAGACTAAATATCCTTCCCCTATAGAAGGAACTATATACAATCCCTTTGGTGAGGTAAAACATTTAAATGGTAGTGTAACATTTAACAATGGAGTAGATATTATTCCCATAGATGATAAGGAACCTATAGCCATTGATAAAGGGGTAGTATCTAGAATAGAGGATAGAAATACTAAAGGCTATTTTGTAACAATTCAACACGAGAACATGACCACTGTCTATGGATATTTAATAAAAGTATATTTTACTGAAGGTGAAGAAGTAACTATCGGGGATAAAATTGGTACCTTGGGAACTAATAAAGATGGGAATAAATATCTTCATTTTGAAATATGGATAGATGGTGTACCTAAAAATCCAATGGAATATATAAAGTTTAATAATAAAATTTAAAACTGTCAGTGACAGTTTTATTTTTTCCTATTAAAATTTTTGGAAAAGTGGTAATATAATATATACAATAAAGATGAAAGGTGATGTTTATGATAGATATAGAAAAATTTAATAAAGTATTGAAAAGAGTAGAAAAACCCGCTAGATATATAGGTTTAGAGAAGAATTCTATTAAGAAAAACTTAGGGGATGTTAAGGTAAAATTTGTTTTTGCTTTCCCAGATATATATGAAGTAGGCATGTCTCATCTAGGCCTTCATATACTATACAACTTGATAAATGAAGTGGAATATATGGCTTGTGAAAGGGTATTTGCTCCTTGGATAGATATGGAAGAGGAGATGATTCGAGAAGGGATTCCCCTCTTCACTTTAGAAAATAAGGAACCTGTTAAAAGTTTTGATTTTTTGGGTTTTACTTTACAATTTGAGATGAGTTATACGAATATAATCAATATGATCCATTTAGCAGATATT
>JAAYFV010000041.1 GCA_012728075.1 Tissierellia bacterium | reverse complement strand
GCAAGTTTGTTTTTTATTCTTGCATATTGTCAAATAAATATCAATTTAAATATTGCTTTTATAAGAGAAAAAATACGAGTAGATTTTTATAACAATATAAAAATCTACTCGCATTTTTCGCATATTATTAATATTTTTATCTATTATAAACGATATTTCCATCTATAATTACCGTATTAGGTGATGTATAGTAATCCAAAGGTTCCCCATCCCAAATCACTATATCTGCATCTTTTCCTACTTCTATGCTACCAATTCTATCTCCTAAGCCTACCATATTGGCTGCATTAATAGTCATGGCCTCTAAGGCAGTTTTTCTAGATAGTCCCTTTTTATGCATCATTATAGTTTGAACCATGGTCATACTTATATCTACCGTAGGATGCCCTGTAGATATACAGAAATCCAAACCATTCTTTTCCATTGCTGAGCCTATTATTGTGTCCCTATTTCTTATTTCATGATCCCTTTTTCCCCCATAAGCAGGACCTATGACAAGCTTTGGATGAAACTCCTTTAATTCTTCTGCTATTAAATACGCCTCGCTACATTTATCTACTGTGTAATTTAAATTAAACTCCTCACCTAATCTTATAGCTGTAACTATATCATAGGCTTGATGGGCTGTAAACTTCACTAGCATTCCATCATATATTCTCATTAAGGAATGCATCTTCATATCAAATTTAGGAGGATTTTCTGAATGATACTGTCTATGGTACTCTTTAGCCTTTATGAAGGCCTCTCTAATCATAGCAGCAGATGCCATCCTTGTTTTAGGCATCATGTCTCTACTACCATAGGCTTTTTTAGGAGTATTCCCTAAGGATATTTTAAATGCTATTTCATCTTCTATTATCATTTTATCAACAGTACTTCCATAGGTTTTAAATGCAGCAAAAGTGCCTCCAATTAAATTAGAATCTCCAGGACCTGCTACTACTGTTGTTACTCCAGATTCCCTTGCTACTTTAATCCCTTCATCTGTAGGGTTTATAGCATCTATTGCCCTTAATTGGGGTAATATTGGATCTGTTACTTCGTTAGAGTCATTTCCTTCATGTCTATATATCTGCTCTCGTACTCCCATTTCCGAATGGGGCTCTACAATTCCAGGGGTTACAAAATTATTTTCTGCATCTATTATTTTAGCATCCTTATATCTTTCTGGGTCTATATTCTTAGCAATTTCAACTATCTTTCCATCTTCTACTCTTATATCCCTAGTCTCCTCATATATACCTACCATATCTATTAAATTACATCTTTTTATAATCAACACAAGCCTCATCCCCCTTGTTTTCATAAACTACTTTCCCATCTATAATGGTCATACCTACCTCACTCATAGTATCGAGGGGATCCACATTCCAAATTACTATATCCCCATCTTTTCCTACTTCTATGCTGCCAACCCTATCATCAATATCCGTCAATCTAGCTGCATTTATAGTAACTCCTTTTAAGGCTTTATCTCGTGATAGTCCATGTTTTACAAACAAAGCTAACTGCATAGCCTGGCCTTCTATTGGAACCACTGGATGGTCAGTCATTATAGCAAAATCTATACCTTCCTCTTCCAATATAGCTGCACTTTCTAGGGTTTTATTACGAGATTCAAATTTTCCAGCTCCTCCTACAGTAGGCCCAATAATGCACTGAACATTTTTCTCCTTTAGTTCATCTACTATTAAATATCCTTCTGAACAATGGTCTATAGTATATCTTAGACCAAATTCCTCTGCTATTCTTATGGCTGTTAAAATATCATCTGCCTGGTGAGCATGGATTTTCACTCTCATTCCATCAAATACTCTCATTAGATTATGTAGGCCTAGATCATAATCAAAACCTTTAGATTTGTCTTTACTCTTATCATATTCCTTAAATTTTTCATAATATTCCTTAGCTTTAAATAATTGTTCCCTCATGATGGCAGCACTCATCATACGAGTAGATGGGGCCTTACCTCTTTTACCATAATTAAACTTAGGATTTTCCCCTAAAGCCATTTTCATACACACTTCTTCTTTTATAAGGGACTTGTCCAATATATTTCCATAGGTTTTCATTGCAGCAAAGGTACCTCCTATAATATTGGCACTTCCTGGTCCAGCTACTACTGTTGTAACACCATGCCTTATAGCTACATCATAGGCTGCATCCATAGGATCAATTGCGTCTATTGCCCTTAACTGAGGTGTAACAGGATTTGTGGATTCATTTCCATCCATACCTTCCCTTATACCAGTTTCATAAACTCCCATATGACAATGGGGCTCTATAAAACCTGGGGTTACCAATCTTCCCTTGGCATTAATTACCTCCACATTGGAATAATCTTTAATATCTATTTTATCCTCAATGGCCTCTATCTTTCCCTCCTTGTTAATATGGATATCTTTAATTTTTTCATCAATACTTACCATATCCATTAGTCTACAATTTTTGATAATTAACATATGTCTACCTCCTTTTGGAATTGTACTTACCGTCTCATATTAACTCATTATTTTTACTTGTTTTGCTTTATATATTCATAATTAAATATTTTACCTTCACAATGTAAATAAGAACAAAATTATTGCAAAATAGGATTAATGCTCCATCTACTTTATTAGAAAAATTGCCCCATCTGTTGGTTGCCCTCCCAAAATTATGACAGTATCTTTAATGCCTATTCTATCACAATATTCTATAAGTACAATGGATGAGATAAATAGGATACATTTAATTAATGTGATGAATATATAAATATATATAATTATACAAGGGTAAATCTACATATTTTTAATTTAATTACTAATAAATGCTGATAAATTATAATCTAGAATATAGATTGTTCTTAATTCATACATCCAAAGATACAAGTTAAATTTAAATTATGTACATATTAAGAAATATAACTTTAATAGGATAAATTTCCTTATATTGACTATATCTATTTGTTATGGTATATTTATATTGAATGGTGATGCCCATCTACCATTATTTTATTGCTCTAATGTTAATTAAACAGGAGGTGCTTTTGATGAATAGTGGAAATAATAAAAAAGATGAATTTACCCCTTATGTTTCAGCAAAAGAAACAATGCCTGAACTTACTACCACATCAATTATTTTAGGTATTATAATGTCTGTAGTATTTGGTGCTGCAAATGCCTATATAGGATTAAGGGTAGGCATGACCATTAGTGCTTCTATACCTGCAGCAGTAATTTCAATGGGTGTTATACGAGGCATAATGAAAAAAGAATCTATACTTGAAAACAACATGGTACAAACTATAGGATCAGCTGGAGAATCCTTAGCGGCAGGAGCAATATTTACACTACCTGCATTATTCATATGGGCTCAAGAATTAGGAATGGCAGAACCTGACATGATGGAAATCACCATCACTGCACTTATAGGAGGTTTATTAGGAGTATTCTTTATGCTTCCTCTTAGAAAAGCTCTTATAGTTAATGAACATGGTACTTTACCTTATCCAGAAGGAACAGCTTGTGCAGAAGTATTAAAAGCAGGAGAAACAGGTGGCGTAAAAGCAAAAACTGTATTCTCTGGTTTAGGAATAGGTGCTTTATATAAATTTATAGCTGATGGATTTAAAATATTCCCTAGTGAAATAGAATGGGAAATAACTGGATACAAAGGTTCTGCAATAGGAATTGATGTACTACCAGCACTTTTAGGCGTTGGATTTATAGTTGGACCTACTATATCTGCGTACATGCTTTCAGGTGCTGTTTTAGGTTGGTTTGTAATTATGCCACTTTTTGCACATCTTGGACAATATATACCAGATATAATATATCCTGCAACAAAACCATTACTTGAACTAGGATATTGGGAAATATGGGAAAATTACTTAAGATATATTGGTGCAGGAGCAGTAGCTTTTGGAGGTATATTAAGCCTTATTAAATCCTTACCTTTAATTGTAAAAACTTTTAAAGAGTCTTTAGCAGATCTTAAAAATAGAGATACTGAAATTTCAACATTGAGAACAGAACAAGACATGTCTATGAGAACAGCATTAATTGGTATAATAATAGTAATATTATTCATAGCAATAACCCCTGTTATACCTGTTGGACTAGCTGGTGCAATTATAATTGCAATATTTGGATTCTTATTTGCAACAGTTTCTGCTAGACTTGTGGGATTAATAGGAAGTAGTAATAACCCTGTTTCTGGTATGACAATAGCTACTCTTTTAATTACAAGTATAATATTTAAAGCTATTGGATTTACTGGAGAAGAAGGAATGATAGGTGCCTTAATGGTAGGTACAGTTATATGTATTATCTCTGCTATAGCAGGTGATATGTCACAAGACTTAAAAACTGGATATTTAGTAGGAGCAACTCCTAAAAAACAACAAATTGGTGAACTTATTGGTGTTGTAGCAGCAGCATTAGTAATAGGATGGGTATTAATTCTACTAGACAGTGCATGGGGATTTGGATCTAAAGAACTTCCTGCTCCACAATCTGCTATGATGAGACTTGTCATAGAAGGAGTTATGGAAGGCAATCTTCCATGGGCATTAGTATTTATGGGAGTAGGTATAGGAGCAGTAGTAGAACTATTAGGAGTTCAAATACTTCCCTTTGCAGTAGGATTATATCTGCCAATCCACTTAAGTACCCCTATAATGATAGGTGGAATTATAAGAGGTATATTGGATAGTAAGAAAAATAATAAGAAATTAGATGAAAAGGTTGCTCAAGAAAAAATCGATAGCGGAATATTATATTCTTCAGGTCTTATAGCAGGAGAAGGTGTTATAGGAATTATACTTGCAATACTTGCAGTAATTCCAGCTGGAACAAGCGCTACAGGAGAAGCACTAACAGTAGCAGATAAAGTTGCATTTGGTAATGAAGCTTTAGGCAAAGTCGGAGCTATAATATTTTTCGCATTATTAGCAATAAGTCTTCTAAAAAATTCACTATGGAAAAAAACTGAAGAAAACTAAAAATTATCTTGGGGATATCCCCAAGATAATTTTTCCTAATTGAGGTGTATAATAAATTGATAGGAAATAAAAAAGAGAAAAAAGATAAAAACTACTTAACATTCATACCTATTAAATCTAAAAAAATTAAATACAAAGTAAAAAGTAACGGTAATGTTCAATTGATAGTTCCCAGAGATTCTTTAATTGAAAAAATAGCTATAAAGTTGTTCTTTGCTCCTGAAAATTTAAAAATTGATTTAGATGAAATAGGTAGCTTTATATGGAGCAACATAGATGGTAATAATAATATATATCAAATCGGTAAACTTGTGGAAGAAAATTTTGGTGAAAAAGCAGAACCCCTATATGAAAGACTAGTACAATATATTAACATATTGAAAAGCAACGATTTTATTAAATTCATTGAATAAAAAGAAAGGTGGTGAAATCCTGGCAATTACAAATGCCAGTAGTATGTATGAATATTAAAGAAATAGTAGAACAAAGAAAAGACGATATAATATCCACAACTCAAGAGATTATAAAAATCAAAAGTGTTGAAGATAAACCAAAAGAAAGTATGCCTTTTGGAGAAGGTCCTTATAGAGCATTGGAATATGCTTTAAATTTATCAAAACAAATGGGATTTAAGACTAAAAATTTAGATGGATATGCAGGATATGCAGAATTTGGAGAAGGTGATGAAACATTAGGAGTATTAGTTCACCTAGATGTGGTACCTGAAGGAGATGGATGGAAATATCCACCCTATGGAGCAGAAATACATGATGGTAGAATATATGGAAGAGGTGCTATAGACGATAAAGGGCCTGCTATGGCAATTTTACATGCTATGAATATACTAAAAGATATGAAAGTACCTTTGAACAAAAAAGTAAGACTTATATTTGGTACCAACGAAGAAACAGGTTGGGGATGTATGAAATATTATTTTGAACATGAAAAATCCCCAAATATTGGATTTACTCCTGATGCTAATTTCCCTGTTATTCATGGAGAAAAAGGAATCATTAAATTTGACCTAGTTAAAGATATAAAGACAAATTGTACAAACAATATAACAATAAAAAATATAAAAGGTGGAAATGCAGTCAATATGGTTCCAGACTACTGTGAAGCTACATTAGAGGTTAAAGATATTAAACGAGTAGAAGATGCTTTTGAAAGATTTCTAGAAAAGAAACAATACCAAATGACTCTAGAGAAAGATGAAAACACTTTAACAGTAAAAGCAAAAGGTGTTTCAGCTCATGGATCTACTCCTGAAAAGGGTAAAAATGCTATAAGCTATATAATGGAATTCTTAGGAAGTATAATAGATTGTGAATGTGATATATGTGAATTTATAAACATGTATAATAAAAAAATAGCTTTTAAACATCATGGTGAAGGAATAGGATGCGGATTTGAAGATGAAGTATCTGGAAAATTAAACTTCAACCCAGGAGTTATACGTATGGAAGACAACAAAATAATACTATCCATAAATATAAGATACCCTATTACATTTACCTCTCAACAAGTATATGATGGAATTAGAGAAAATCTAAAAGGTACAGGAATTGAACTAATTGAAGATAAAGAAGAAATGAAACCTTTATATATTCCTGAAGACCATTTTTTAGTTCAAAAATTGATGAAAGTATATAGAGAAGAAACAGGAGATAAAAAAAGTAAACCATTAGTTATAGGTGGTGGAACCTATGCTAGAGCTATGGAAAATGCAGTAGCTTTTGGACCTGTACTTCCAGATCAAGAAGAACTAGCTCATCAACCAAATGAATTTATATCCATAGACCATCTATTACTCTTAACTAGGATATATGGAAAGGCAATATATGAATTAGCTAAATAAACAAATTAAGTTTAGTAGTGGGACAGTTTTTACTGTCCCACTACCGCTTCCAAAGGCTATTTTTATTATTTCATTAAACTTTAAATATATCTCAAATTCAGCCAAAAGTTGGCCCATTTCTCAAATTTGATTAAAAGCCTGCTCCAAATCCTCTAGTATATCCCGTTTGTCCTCTATACCAACTGAAATTCTTATCATACTTTCCGTTAGACCAAATTCTTCAATTTTCTTTTTTGGATATCCTCTATGAGTCATAGCTGCTGGCAACTCTATTAAGGTTTCACAATCCCCTAAACTTACGGCTAATTGAGCTAATTCTACACTTTCTACAAATTTTATGGCATCTTGTAGATTTCCACTTAATTCAAAGCTAATCATGGCACCAAAGCCATTCATCTGTTCTTTGGCTATATTGTGTCCATTGAAGCTTTCTAGACCTGGATAATTTACTTTTTTAACTTTTGGGTGATTTTCCAAATAATTTGCTACAGTTAGGGCATTTTCTTCATGTTGCCTCATTCTAATCCCTAGAGTTTTTAATCCCCTTAAAAGAAGCCAAGCATCAAAGGGGCTCATGGCACCACCAAATTCACACATATATTCAAATTTTAAGCTTTGAATATAGTAGTTATCTTGGGATATAGCTATTCCTCCTACTACATCTCCATGACCACAAATATATTTGGTAGCACTATGGACCACTACATCCGCACCTAATAATAATGGATTTTGAAAATAGGGAGAAGCAAAGGTATTATCTACTACTACTTTTATATTTTTTTCATGGGCATTTTGTGATATTTTTTTAATATCTATTATAGACAAATCAGGATTAGATGGGCTTTCAAAATAAACTAATTTAGTATTTTCATCTATGGCTTTTATAAATTCCTCTGTATTTGTAAGGTCTACAATTTTATAATTTACATGGTATTCTGGCAAAAGTTTAGTAACTACACTATAACTTGAACCATATAGGGTTTTATGAACTATTACATTATCTCCTGGTTTTAAAAAGGAAAACAATACTGAGGATATGGCAGCCATACCTGAAGAAAAGGCCACTGCTCCTTTTCCATATTCTAGTTCTGCCATTCTATTTTCAAATAGTCTTAAAGTAGGATTGTTCCCCCGAGTATATACATAATCATCAGATTCAAAACTCATAACTTTTTCCACATGTTCTATACTATCAAAAGTAAAAGTAGAAGTTTGAAATATTGGTGGATTTAATGCATTTTCTGGATTTTTACCAGTATAGCCACCATGTATAGTTTTAGTATCAAAACGATAATTTTTAGACATATAATACCTCCATTATACTTATATGTAAACTACTCGCCACTTACTCCCATACATTCGTTGAAGTGGGAGCTTCTTGGTCAATGAGCAGTAACATGCCAAGTTTATCCAAACTATAAGGGTAATCCCTTCCTCCTTAGTTGAATTTTTGTTTATCTATAATACATCCTTTATTACTCTTAAGACATTTTTATAAAAAATCTTATCTATTTCATCTTCAGAAAACTTATTATCACTTAAAGCAAAAGCAAGCTTTTCTATTTCACCAATATTGTTTATTTCACAATTAGGATGGGAGCCATCAAAATCAGAACCTAGAGCTATTACTTCTATTCCTCCAATGTTTTTAATGTGTTTAATATGTCTAATCATATCCTCTATTCTAGCTTTTTCAGTATTTCCTAGAAAATCCCTTTCAAAGCATATACCCATTACCCCTCCACTTTCCGAAAGAACCTTTATCATATCATCAGTAAGGTTTCTAGGATGATTCTTCATAGTTCTTGAGTTTGAATGGGAAGCTATAAAAGGTTTAGAGCTTAATTTAGCTACATCATAAAATCCTTCATCTGAAAGATGTGAAACATCTATTAGCATACCTAATCGATTCATCTCATCTACAACTTGTTGACCAAATTTAGTTAGTCCTTTAGACCTGTATTTACTAGTCGTATTAGGGTATCCTATTTCATTAGGTTCATTCCATGTAAGAGTTATTGCCCTTACCCCTAATCTATAAAAGTTCCTTAAATTATATAATTCACCTTTAATTGTACCTCCTTCTTCAATGGTAAGAATAGCAGAAATCTTATCACTATCATCATTCTTTATTATATCTTCATAATTTGTTGCTATTGAAATGCTATGGGAATTCTTTTCAAGCTCTACATAAAATCTATCTATTAATTCAAGACAATTCTCCATTGGATCCTTTTTACTCTTTATATTTACCCACATTGCAAAAAATTGAGCTAATGAATTCCCCTTTTTAGTTTTTTAATATCTACACTTAGATTATTTTCATATAGTCCCAAACCCCCTTTATCATCTATTAATCCTAGTATAGTATCACAATGCATATCTATAGGTCTCATCTGTCCACCTCTTTTGATTATTTTTTTATCATATAATATTTATTCTATATTTATAGTTATAATCCTTCTTATCTCAAAATCTAATCTATATTATATAGTTTTAAAATAAATACGTGATAATCTTATAGCTTTTGGGTATGAATACATCGAATAGAATTTTCCAATTTGTAAAAGGTGGTGAAAATATGAGTGAACTACTTACTAAAAAATGTGTTCCCTGTAGTGTAGGTGCACCAACTTTAAATGAAGAGGAGATTAAAGAATTACTACCTTCATTAAAGGAAGGCTGGAAAGTAATAGATAATAAATATATAGAAAAAACATATAGATTTAAAGACTTTAAAGAAGGACTTGATTTTGTTAATAAAGTAGGACAATTAGCAGAAAATGAAGGTCACCATCCTGATATATATCTATCTTGGGGAAAAGTGGTCATAAAACTTTGGACTCATAAAATCCAAGGTCTTCATGAAAATGATTTTATTCTAGCTGCCAAAATAGATGAATTAATTAATATTTAATACTCCCCCTAGCTTAAAAGGCATCTATCCAAAAATTTGGTTAGATGCCCTTATGTTCATATATCTGCTAAAATTATCTTATTTTCATTTAGGGATTTTTTTACATTTATTATCCTCTGATTCTTTGAACCCCTGAACTTTAATAATAAACTCTTTTTGGTTATGTCAAATCTTCCATCTATTAATATATCCGTAGCATACAATAGTTTTTCCCAACTATGATTTATCTTCATCTCCTGGATTATCTCTTCAAAAGTATAGCCTGTATAGGTAACCACATTTAATCCCATTTCTTTTACTTTGTTAGCTAAATTAGCACAAGCCTTTGCTTGAACAAAAGGATCTCCGCCACTTAATGTTATACCATCTAATAGAGGATTTTCTTTAATCATATTTATTATCTCATCTATTTTCATATAATAGCCTCCACTAAAAGAATGAGTTTCAGGATTATGACAACCTATACAATTGTGAACACAACCTTGGGTAAATACCACTAATCTAATCCCCGGACCATCTACTATGGATTCTTTTATGATTCCTGCAATCTTTACTTCATCTTCCATATTGCCACCTCTTTATTTATAGGAACAAGAAAAATGCTTTACTCTATCTCTTTCTTCTGCTCTTTTTGCATCATTAAATCTTTCTAAAGTGCCAACTAAATAACCAGTTATCCTTCTTATCCTTTGAAACTTAACATTTCCTTCTTCTCTACCGCATTTAGGACAAGTGTCCCCTATTATTCCTGTAAACCCACATACTGGATCCCTATCTACTGGATGATTTATAGAACCGTATCCCACACCTGCTTCCTTCATTGCTCTTACTATTTTTTCAAAAGCATCTAGATTTTGAGTTGGATCCCCATCTAGTTCCACATAGGTGATATGCCCTGCATTAGTCAACTCATGATAAGGAGCTTCTATATTTATCTTTTTAAAAGCTGTAATTTCATAGTATACAGGTACATGGAAACTATTGGTATAATATTCTCTATCTGTAATTCCTTCAATTTCTCCAAATATCTCCCTATCCATTTTTACAAATCTACCTGCAGTACCCTCTGCTGGAGTAGCCAATAATGTAAAATTCATACCAAATTGTCTACTAGTTTCATCCATCCTATCCCTCATATGACCTATAATTTCCAAACCTAATTTTTGAGACTCTATACTTTCCCCATGATGAAATCCTGTTAAAGCTTTTAAACACTCTGCCAATCCAATAAATCCAATGGATAAAGTACCATGTTTTAACACTTCTCTTATTTCATCATCCTTATTTAGCTTATCGGAATCAATCCATATACCTTGACCCATTAAAAATGGGAAATTGTGTACCTTTTTACTTGCTTGTATTTCAAACCTTTCTATTAGCTGTTCTATTACTAAATCTATAGTGCTATCTAATTCTTCATAAAAGCCCTTTATATCTCCTCGATGTTTTAAGCCTAATCTAGGTAAATTAATTGTAGTGAAACTTAAATTACCCCTACCATTGACTATTTCTCTAGATGGATCATATACATTTCCAATAACTCTAGATACTGATAGGTAAGGTTTTGATATTATCTCCACCTTTTCCCCCAGTCCAAACCGTGCATGAAAGTTTCCCTTCACACGGCTTTCCATCGTCAATTCTGTCTAATTTTATATTCCTCTCTATCGCATTTGGTTCTATAATAATTAAATTTCTTTAGCATATTTGAAAAATCTTTACTATCTTTACTATGTTCTCTCATGACTAAGATAGCTTTTTCTATTACTTCTGGATTTTTAGCATGTATTCCTTTGTGAATTGTTTTATCAATCCACCTTAGATTGTCAAAATTATCTTTTCCACCCTTAAACCTTGGATTTACATGATGACATTCTCCATTTTGTGGTGTTGTGTAATATTTACTTATTGCACATTTACCCATTTGCATACTATATCTACTTATTCTGTTGTCAAAGTATTCAATATTCCAATGTGTATTATAATTTCTCCTTAGATATTTCAAATCATCTTTAAGTATTAACTCTTCTATATTGAGGGCTTTCCTACCTCCTTCTGTATAAAGGTTCTTTTTCTTATTTACTGCTACATTTCTTTTATATCCTACATCACATATTGGTATTAGTGGTGTATTTCCTAGTTTAAATGTTTTATATCTTCCTTGGAAATATTTTTCGAAACCTTTAGTTCCTGTTTTCCATTTTCCCTCTTTGCAATATTTACTAAGTCGAACTTTGTGGTATTTTCTGGTTGCCCAATTAATCTCTTTAAAATCATTAAATACTTGAATTGCCCTGCTATAATAGTTATGCATTCCGCTAATGACTACATTATACATATAGACTTCTTTTTCATTCTGTGTTTTGCAAATATTATCAACGCATTTCTTTATTCTCTCTTTTATGTTCTCAACTTCTTCTCTATCTATTCTGCTTGTCGCTGTCCATTTATTCTTTCTCCATCTTGCTTTGACTTCAATACCTAGGAACTTTGAATAATTCTTTTTCAAATTAACTATTCTAGTTTTATCTTCATTTAATTCAAGGTCTAATCTTTCTTTTAGCCATTGACCTGTAGCATGGTAAATCTTATTTGCCTCTGTGTAATTCTTACACATGATTTTAAAATCGTCTGCGTATCTTATAATATACATTTCTTTCATATTAGTCTGTTTTAATTTTCTAGCACTATTATTATTTAGTGGATGTTTATGCCATTGTTCTGCCACCCACCAGTCTAATTCATTTAGATATATATTTGCTAGTAGTGGTGAAATTATTCCACCTTGTGGGACTCCCTTGGTCATTGGTATGCCCTCTACCTTATCTTTTAGCATTAGAGATATTATTTTAATTAATTTCTTGTCCCTTATCCC
This sequence comes from Tissierellia bacterium, assembly GCA_012728075.1. Taxonomy (GTDB): domain Bacteria; phylum Bacillota; class Clostridia; order Tissierellales; family Tepidimicrobiaceae; genus Keratinibaculum. The sequence goes on along the minus strand of JAAYFV010000041.1, from coordinate 19,413 downwards.
TAAATTCCATAATTGTTTTAATAATTTACCATGATTTACATTATCAAAGAATCCTTCAATATCAAAGTCTACACAATATGTTAATTGACATCTGTTTATTAGGAATTGCATCCTAAATAGAGCATGAGAACTATCTCTTAATGGTCTAAAACCATAGCTATGTTCATAAAACTTTGGTTCAATTATAGGTTCTAGTACCTGTTTTATGCATTGCTGAATTAATCTATCTTCTATTGTTGGAATTCCAAGAGGTCTTTGTTTACCATTTGCTTTTTGTATATATACTCTTTTTATTCCTTGCGCTTGATAATTATTTAATCTATTTCTGACATATTTTATTAGATTATCTTTTGTGTATTTTTCTAAATGACTTATATTATGATTATTTATTCCTGCTGTTTTACTTCCTTTATTCTTTTTGAGAATTCTATATGCACTCATTATGTTTTCTTCGCTAGTAATAATATCCATTAGCTTTGTAAATTTAACACCATTTTTACTTTGTTCATAAAGCATGTCATATTTTTCTAAAATCCCGTAGTATTCATTATATACTCTTGCGTTGTTCAAGTTTCTACCCCCTCATGAGTAGATTTCTTAGTCTTACTGGAACCTTGAACGTGAGGAATTGTAAATTATACAAAATTATAACGACTAGTGCCTTTCCCTCCATACTTTATTATCAGTATTTCATAGGTACTCTAACACCTCTCTCACTAGTTTTAAAAGTTAGTTATACCTTATTAGTTTTCCTAACTACCGTGTCTTTGGTGGCTATATCACCTCTACGTAAACTAGCTTTTTACGTTCCATATATTCTCTCCATTTATACTACCCTTAGGCTACTGTCTGAGCCTGTTGACTTGATAATGCCTTTAACATTATAAGGTATTTCCTAGCCGAAAGTTGTACTTTACCTCATCAACCACACTATTATGTGTTGACAGCATTTCTGCTGAATGGGCTTTTAGACTCGTACATTCCAGTTTTCGTCAGTCTCGTTCAGAGACATCCTAACCATAGGTAGCTATTAGACCCCCGCCCTATCACTACTCAACTAATAATTGTTGCAATTTTCCTGTAGACTCTCGTCTTTTAGGGTAGCTCTCAGGCGACTTTACCCAGCTTAGCACCTTTTAGTCATATGCTACTAAAATGCACTTGGGAGGTTCAGGGAGATAGTTTTAAGGCGTTACCCTCTCATTCCTATCTTTGAATATATAGTTCTACTTGTTTAATTTAACAAGTGGTACCGTCCTCTCTTCCGAGTTTAGGCACAACGTAACGCACTTCTACAGCCCATATAGGCAATTTCTGTTTCTGGATGTCCTTCTTTATAGTACTTAATATTGAAGGGAGCATCTATGAAGGAGAAATTAGGAAATAATCTTTTAGCGCTTACTTTACAAGCCAATCTAAATAGATCATAATTAGGATCTCCTGGATTATAGTTTACTCCTTCTTTTACTTTAAATATCTGTATTGGGAATATGGGAGTTTCACCATTTCCTAATCCCACTTCTGTAGATAGAAGAAGATTTCTCATAACCATCCTTCCTTCAGGAGAAGTGTCTGTACCGTAATTAATAGAACTAAAGGGGATTTGTGCTCCTGCTCTAGAATGCATAGTATTTAAATTATGAATCAATGCCTCCATGGCTTGATAAGTCCTTCTATCCGTGTCTTTATAAGCATTTCTTTCAGCAAAATCCTGTATTCTTTCAACTATTTTATTGTCATTTAAAAGCTCCTTTAAGTATTCAGCTTCCTTCTGCTTATATTCATCATTATCTTCCAAAGTAGGTACTAGATTATATTCTTTTTCCAATATACTAAATATATTGTTTACATTATCCTTTAGATCTACATCTTCTACCAATAGTTCAATACTTTTAAGCAGATTCTGTCTATAAGTTTTCCTGTAAGTTTTTCTCACTCCCAATGCCATCCCATAGTCAAAATTAGGTATACTTTGACCACCATGTTGATCGTTTTGGTTGGATTGGATTGCAATACAGGCTAGTGCTGAATAAGATTGGATATCATTAGGTTCCCTTAAATATCCATGTCCTGTGTTAAAACCACCATTAAATAAATTTACTATATCTATTTGACAACAAGTAGTAGTTAAAGTCAAAAAATCTAAATCATGGATATGTATATCTCCATTTTTATGGGCTTTTGAATGGGCAGGATTTAACACAAACAAATCGTAGAATTCCTTTGCCCCTTCTGAACCGTATTTCAACATAGTACCCATAGCGGTATTACCATCTATATTGGCATTTTCCCTTTTAATATCTACATCTTCTGCCCTTTTAAAGGTTAAATCCTCGTATACCCTCATTAACCTTGTATCCATTTCTCGGATTCTAGTCCTTTCAGCTCTGTACAAAATATATTCTTTAGCAGTTTTAGCATGACCCTTTTCTATAAGAGTTTTCTCTACTACATCCTGGATATCTTCCACACCTGGAACTTGGCCTTCATACTTTTCATTTAATTGAAAAGTTACTTCTTCAGCTAATTTTAAAGCTAAATCATAATCCTGACCTCCAGCTGCTTGAGCTGCCTTAAATATTGCATTTGCTATTTTTTCAATATTGAAAGGCACTTCCCTTCCATCTCTTTTTTTGATTTTAGTAATCATTTTATTACCCCCAATTTTAGATATATTACAATATATTGTATATATATATTATCAAAGCTCTATATGTTGTGTCAATATGTTGGGATGATGATTATTGAGATAATTTTGACTTATATTCAAATATAGTGTATATTCAATTTTAGACATATTTTTAAAAGACAACATCTAGTATTATATTAAATATTTCTTCTATAATCAATGGATAAGGAGTGGTAAATTGAAAGGAATTATATTTGATATGGATGGGGTTATAATCGATAGCGAACCTTTACATCAAAAATTGGAAATGGAATTATTAGAAGAATTAGGAGGAAAGATGACCAAAGAAGAACATAATGCTCTTATAGGTACTACGGATTATCACATGTGGAGTATACTAAAAGACAAATTTAATATTGAAAAATCTTTAGAGGAAATCATTGATATTAAGAGAAAGCGATTTATTGAAAATATTCATCTAGTTAAACTAGTAGATAATTTTGAACAATTTATAAAAACTCTCCATGATAAAGGATACATAATGGGATTGGCCTCTTCAAATAATAGGAAAATAGTAGATCTAGTGATGGATCGATTTAAATTGGATAGATATTTTAAAGTATCCATAAGTGGTGATGATGTTATCCATGGAAAGCCTCATCCAGAGATATTTTTAAAAGCTGTAAAAGAAATGGGAATTAAACCATCGGATTGCTTAGTAATTGAAGATGCTAAAAATGGAGTTGTAGCAGCCAAAGCTGCTGGGATGAAATGTATTGGTCTTAAAAATCCTGGTTCAGGAGAGCAGGATCTGTCCCAAGCAGATTTAGTAATTTCAAATTTTGATGAATTAAACTTGGATATTATAGAAAAACTATTTGAATAATCTTTTACCATAATAAATAGCTATCCATTAGGTATACCTAATGGATAGCTATTTCATTATTAGGCATCTAGATTTATATGACAATAACCTCCTGGATTCTTTTTTAGATATTTTTGATGATATTCTTCAGCCTCATAAAAAGTTTTCAAAGGCTCTACTTCTGTAACTATTGGCTCATTATATTTTTTCTTCTGTTCTTCAAAGGACTTCATTATAGTAGGTAAATCTTTTTCGTCTATATAGTATATACCCGTCCTATATTGACTACCAATATCTGGGCCTTGTCTATTTAGAAGAGTTGGATCAATTATATTCCAATATTTATTTAACAATTCTTCTAAGGATATTATATTTTCATCGAATTTGACATAGCATGCTTCAGCGTGCCCAGTAGTATTGGTACATACTTGTTCATAGGTAGGGTTCTCTACTATACCATTAGCATAACCAACTTTTGTATCTACTACCCCATCTATTCTAGACATATATTCTTCTATTCCCCAAAAACAACCTCCTGCTAATACTATTTCCTTCATATTTCCATCTCCTTTATATTGATTATTTTAATAAACCAAATTTTGAAAAGGGAAATAGGCGAAAAACTGCCTTTCCTACTACATCATCCCTATCTACCAATCCAATCCTTTCATCTCTGCTATCTAGACTATTACCTCGATTATCTCCCATGACAAATACCTTTCCTTTAGGGATCCTTTCTATGATCAAATCACCAAAGGTTTCATTTCCATTAATATAGTTTTCCCTTAGCTCTTCCCCATTTAGATATACCCTTCCATCTTTGATTATTAAGCTATCTCCTTCTACAGCAATTACTCGCTTTATTACCTTTTTAGTACTACCTGCTTTTAACTTGCTTAAAGGTGCTAGGTCCTTTAAATCCTCTGAGGTAATCTCTAAATCCGTATTTGCAATAATAATATCTCCTCTATCTATATTTTTTATATTATTAAAGGTAATTAAAAAATCATCTTGAGCCAAAGTTGGATTCATAGAACTACCATGAACTCTAGTTCCACCTATAAAGGAGGTGATAATAAAACCTACTATTAAAGTCATACCTATAGCTTTTATCCATTCAACAATCTCCTTTTTCATAATTTCCCTCCTCCTATATAATATATAATATCATAGTTTGCTATTTTTTACAGTTATAGTATATCCTTATACTAATAATTTTTTTCTCTTTCTGAATAGATAGGATACCAAACTTGAGCAAAAAATGGATTTTTTTCAGCAATTTTCCCATAATTCCAGGAAGAAGCTTCACACTCAGGGCACCAGTGGCCTGGTATCTAAAATCACATTAAATAGTATCAATATGATTTTTATATTAGGATTATTTAAATAGGGTTTTAATAGTTTTTTATTCTTATTAGAAGGTCTTACTAAGGATATGATATTAAACCTATCCTGCCTATTTAATAATTGTTTAAATCCTTCACCTCCCATGGTACCAGTAATTCCTGTAATAAATATATTCTTCTCCACATAATCACATCCTTTAAGTAGGTGTTCATAGGGATAAAAGCTTCATAAACCAAGGGATCAAAAATACCGATACTATACCTGCTACAGTTATGGCTAAAGAGCTTAAGGCTCCTTCCGTCTCCCCTAATTCCATGGCCTTAGCCGTTCCTAGAACATGGGCTGTAGTGCCTAAGGCTAAACCTTTGGACATCTTATCCTCTATATTAAACCATTTGAATATATATTCAGCCATAAAATATCCAATATTCCCTGTTAACACTGTAAAGGCTAATGCCAAGGCTGGAATACCGCCAATATGCTCTGCTATTTCCATGGAAATAGCTGCTGTGGTGGACTTAGGGAATAAGGATATCATTACAGTAGCTTCTATTTTAAACAGCTTACTTAATATATATATGGAAAACAGCCCTGCTAAGCTCCCCAAGGTTATACCAGTCAATACATTAAACCATTTTCCCTTTAATAATCTTATATTTTTATAAAGGGGAACTGCCAATACCACTGTGGCAGGAGCTATGAAAAAGCTGATCATGCTTCCTCCCTTATTATATATTTCATAATCTATATCAAAATATAGTAAAAAGCCTATTATGATAATAGAAGATACTATTAAAGGATTTAGTATCCCCTTGTTGGTCTTTTTATTTATATAAATACCTATAAAAAATGCTATTATAGATATACTTACCCCAAATAAAGGGGTGTCTAAATACATCCCCATATATTAAGCTCCTTTCTTAGACTTATCAGTATGTTTGTTCAATATTTGAATGGTCAATCCTGTTACTATCATGACTACCAGAGTAGAAACAAATATTATAATCAAAAGGGGTAGCCATGTATCCTTTATCTTATCAAATACATTTATTATTCCTACGCTTACAGGTACAAAGAATAAGGTTAAATGTTCCAATAATATATTGGTTATCCTTTCTATTTTTTCTATCTTGATAATTCTAGTCATAAGTAAAAACAATAATATAATCATACCTAGTACTGTTCCTGGAATAGGTATACTAGTTTTTTGCTGAATAATCTGTCCTGAAAAAAGAATAATCAATATTACACTAAATTGTTTCAAGCTTTCCACTATATCACCTCTAAAACTTATAGTATATATTCTATTTTCTATCTAATATGGATTAATAATATAAAAGAGAATTGCACAAGCAACTCTCTTTTATGACTATACTAAAACGGTGCAAAATTTTGGTCTGCCCACCATTCATCCTTGTATATATTATACTGTTCTGTAAATTGCTCCAAATGTACCTTCTCCCATTTTATTAATAGATCATATAGCTTTTTGGCTTCTTCAATTTGAGTCTTGGATTTAGCCTCTTCGTAGAATTGAATAGATGCTTTTTCCATCTGTATCCCAATGCTAAACACAGACATGGCTAGACTAGTGTATTCCTTATCTACCTTTTCCCAATTATAGATATCTGGAGAAGGGGGAGCTACATCAAAAGCTAATTTAAAATCGTCACCTTCATCCTTTTTTATTTTATCAAATAATTCTTCTAAAAACTCTACATGTTTTAACTCTTCATTGGCTAGTTCCATGAAAGCATCTTTACTACTTTTAGTTCCAGCTTGATTTGCTGCCATCTGGTAAAATTCATAACCTTCTACCTCATTTAATATAGCCTGACTAATAATATTCAGTTCTTCTTGTAACAATTCACTCATCCTTTCGTCTAAATATTCTATATTATCCTTACCCTTTTATAACTAAAATTAACTATTTTATCTTAATTAAATTAGACTCTTTTTTAAGATAATATAATTAGCATAATAACCAAAACCGTAAATATACCAATTTGATAAAATGCCACGCCCACTTGTGACTTCAGTCATGAGTTAGTGGCAAGGTTTATGTGTTAAAATAAAATTGTCATATAATATTGTAATATGCTTGACCTATTCAACAACATATATTATATTTAAATCAAGAAGGTTGTTCCATGTCAAAAGTAGCCCTCAACACTATATCCCCAATCTTATAAAAGCCTTAAAAAGTGTAAACATAAAGGGCATCTATTTACATATACAATAGATGCCCTTTATGTTTCTCTTCAAATTATATTTCTCATATCCATTATTTGATTTATATCTTTATCTCCTCTTCCTGATAAGTTTATTATGATTATTTTATCCTGAGGTAAAGTAGATGCTAATTTTATTCCATATGCTATTCCATGGGCACTTTCTAATGCAGGTATTACCCCTTCCAACTTAGATAATTTATAAAAAGCGTCTAATGCCTCCTTATCTGTAACAGAAACATATTCTGCTCTTTTTATATCCTTATAATAACTATGCTCTGGTCCTACACCAGGATAATCTAATCCTGCAGCTATAGAATGGATATTAGTTTCTTTTTCATCTAATGTATAACATTTAAATCCATGGATTATATCAGGTTTCCCTTTTAAAATGGAAGCAGCATGATAGCCTGAATCAATTCCCTTCCCAGCAGGTTCCACTCCTATAAATTTTACCTCTTTATCATTAACGAAAGGATGGAATAAACCTATGGCATTGCTCCCTCCCCCTACACATGCTATTAGATAATCTGGTAATCTATTTTCCTTCTCCAATATTTGTTTTCTAGCCTCTTTTCCTATTATACTTTGAAATTCCCTAACTATAATAGGATAAGGATGAGGTCCAACAGCTGAACCTAATAGATAGAAAGTATTATGAGCATTTTTTACAAAGTCTTCCAGCGCCTTATCCACAGCTTCTTTTAAAGTAGCATTACCTTCTTTTACAGGTACCACATTAGCCCCTAATAATTCCATTCTAAATACATTATGCTCTTGTCTCTTCACATCTACAGCTCCCATGTATACGGTACAATCCATATCAAATAACGCACACACAGTAGCAGTAGCAACTCCATGTTGTCCAGCACCCGTTTCTGCTATTATTCTGTTTTTACCCATCCTCTTAGCCAACAATGCTTGTCCTATGGCATTGTTTATTTTATGAGCTCCAGTATGGTTAAGATCCTCTCTCTTTAAATATATCTTTGCTCCACCAGCGTATTTAGACAATTTTTCGGCATAATATAGAGGGCTTTCTCTACCAACATAATCCTTAAAATAATAATTTAATTCCTCTTTAAAATCCTTATCATCCACATACTTATAAAAGTTCTCTTCTAATTCTTTTAACACCTCCTTTAAGTCCTCTGGTACATAGGAACCTCCATATTCTCCAAAATAACCATTAAATCTTTTCATATACTTCTCCTCCTTTTTTAATAAAAAAAACCTCCACCCTAAAAAATTAGGGTGAAGGTTATTAATCCACGGTACCACCTAAATTATGCACAAAAGCATCACTCTTAATGGGACACTAACATGTCCTGTCCATAGATAACGGTTGGCTTCCGGCTAGTGATACTCATCTTTCGACTTTCCCACTGCTTCTATAGGGTCCATTCATTAAAATCTATATCGCTAGGTTCTCACCTACACCAGCTCTCTGTAGATAATCGACCTTAACTACTACTCCCTAACATAGAATTTAAACTCAATATTTTAATTAAGCTTAATTATATATCATTATTTTCTATTTTGCAAGGATTATTTACTAACCAGTTTCAATAATTTTTCTTCTAAATAATCATTTAAATCCTTACCTGCTATAGTTACATTCCCTTCTCCATATAAATCTGGCATTACTCTAAAAAAATTAACTACAAGTTTGTTTTCATCTATAATATATTCATCTAAATGCCCAGGGATAAATATTACTTCTATCTCTTCATATTCAAAAGCATTATTTGCATTATTTAGTTTATCAATTAAATTATTTAAATTTAATGTCTTCAATGGGGCAACCATCATATTTGTGAATTCCAAATCTTCCAACATCCACATATTATTATTCCAATATTTTCTATCCTTTTTACTTTCACTATTTAACATTTCCCTATTGGAAATAGCACTCAAAACCTTCCTTACAGATTCTTTATCAAATCCTTCACCATATAAATATTTCATTTCTGGAAATTCCCCTATACTAATTATATAGGACTCTCCTACCTTTTCCTTTTCACTTGTGGCTTGCCAGTAGTATAGCATTGCCTCTACTACATCTAAATTGACTTTAATTCTTTTTATCATGTTAACACTCCTCGCATAATTATATTGTTAAATCTTCTACTATTATACACCTAGTATAGCTTGGTTTTCTAGATAAAAAATAAATACCTATGAATATATCATAGATATTTATTATATAATTATGCCTATTAATACTCTTCCCTTATAACCTTTTTCTTCCATTTCCCTTTCCTATATATTATATATCCATATACACATATTAAAAAATTGCTAAAACTCATAGAAAACCATATTCCTTCTGGTCCAATTTTCATTAAGTGTTTAAATACTAATATCATAGGTATTCTAATAAACCAAAGACGTCCTATGGCCATTGCCATTGAATATTTAGTATGCCCTGAACCTTGAAATAATCCCTGAAATATACTGAACATTCCCATGAAGGGCATGGATACAGATATATATCTAAGAAAAGTAATTCCTTGATTTATTACTTCCATATCATCCTTTGAGCGCATAAAAAAATCTATAATTCCCTTATCCTTCCAAATTAAAAATCCTGTTCCCACTATGGAAAGGGATAGTACTATTATGGTAGATTTTTTAAAAGCTTCCATTACTCTATCAAACTGGTTTGCACCTATATTTTGACCTACTATAGATGTTAAGGCAGCTCCAATTCCCATAGGAGGCTGCATTATCAATGAGGTTATTCTATTAACCATTGCAAAAGCTGCCAAAGTAGAAGTACCTTAAGAAGCAATAAAGCTATTTAATACGGTAAATCCTAAAGCAGCACCTGATTGCCCTATAGTGGAAGGAAAACCTATTTCTACGATTTTTTTAAGCATATTTTTATTAAACTTAAATCCCTTAAAATCCAATTTAATCATAGGGGAGTGTTTTTTTAGTATGTAAATTCCAGCAAACACTAATAGTGCCTGGGATAAAACCGTTGCAATAGCAGCCCCTGCTACTCCCATATTTAATGTAAATATAAAAATTGGATCTAGTATTACATTTATTATAGCAGATATGCCACTTAATATTGTTGGTGCTAAGGTGTTTCCCTGGGCATTCATAATAGAGTTAAAGTTGAAAAACAAAAATACAAAAGGAAATCCTAAAAAACTAATTTGCAAATATATATTGCTATACTTAGCTAAATCTCCAGTTGCCCCCATCCACCCTACAATATACGGACTTAAAAAATAACCTAAAAGGGCAAATATAACTGAAAAAATCATAGATATAGCCATAAGCTGAGATGCATATCTATTGGCTTCTTCATATTCCGATGCTCCTACCAGTTGAGATAGTATAGATGTACCTGCAACAGAAATTCCTATTCCTAAAGAGATAAATAAAAAAATTACTGGCCATACGAAAGAAGTAGCTGCAAACTGCACAGAACCTAGTTTACTAACCCACATGGCATCAGCAAGATTATATAGGGTTTGAATAAAGTTGTTTAACATAATAGGTAATGATAATATAATAATTACCTTATACATAATACCATTTAAAATCAATTCTTTTCTATCTAGTTTCTTCATGCACAGCCCACCTTAATTATTTATTAGTCTACAATATTATATCATCAATAGATTAAATAATAAAGTCCTTAGATACACGAAATATTTTTTTATAATATTAAAAACACAAGAAGGGATATATTATACATGCCTAATATATCCCTTCTTTATTCCTTAAACTGTCCCTATGTTCCATTTTTCCATGGATAAAATATCCCCATGTGTTTTATAAAACCTCTTCCTTTAGCCTACTATATAGCTCATCTCCCCCTAGAGGCCTACCATCATATTTTAGTATTTTGTGGGTACATCTAATGGAGGATTCCTGCCTTACTAGGGTGTCCAATTGCCCTGTAAAGTTCTGTTCTACATCTATTATCCTCTTAGCCCTCCTTCCCATATCTACTAGTCTTTTAGTAGGGAAAGGCCATATATCGCCAAATACCAATGCGCCTATGGATACCCCTTCCTCGTCCAATCTATAGACTACTTCCCTTACTGCACCATAGGTAGAGCCCCAGCATAGGATTAGATTTTCTGGTCTTTCTTTTCCAATTACCCAAGGCTCTTCTACTTCCTCTTTTAGTCTATCTAATTTTCTCATCCTCTTTTCTACCATATTTATTCTATTGTCTACATCCTCAGATATATGCCCCCATTCATCATGTTCATGGCTATCTACTAGAACTACTTGCCCAGGTATTTTGCCTGGTATAATTCTAGGAGAAATACCTGAAGGGGTAATTTTATACCTCTTGTATTCTTCATCTGTTACAGCTTCGGTGCCAGAAATATGTCTTTCTATTTGAATCTTGTTAAAATCTAATGGTTTTACCGTGGTAGTATAGTCTGCCAAGTATTCATCACTTAATATAAGTACAGGTATTTGATACTTTTCCGCAAGATTGAAAGCCCTAGCAGTTTGGTAAAAAGCATCTTCTGGATTTCTCAATGCTATAACCATTCTTGGAAATTCTCCATGACCAGCATGGAGTAAAAATCTAAGATCTCCTTGTTCTGTCCTAGTAGATAATCCTGTCGCTGGTCCAGGCCTTTGCACATCAATAACTACTACAGGAATTTCAGTTACCCCTGCAAGGCTTAATGCCTCCACCATCAATGCAAAACCTCCACCAGATGAGCCTGTCATAGCCCTTACTCCTGCATAAGATGCACCTAATGCCATATTTAATGCTGCAACCTCATCTTCTACCTGATCTACTACAATCCCAATTTCTTCAGATTTTTTTGCCATATAACTTAATATACTTGTAGATGGAGTCATAGGATAGCCACAATAAAATCTACAACCGGCAGCTATAGCCCCTAATGCTACCCCCTGATTCCCATTGATTATTATATTTTTATCCTCATAGGTATTAAGATCATATCTATTTTCTACCCTATTATATCCAGCTTCTAAAGCTCTAATATTTATATCAATTAATCTTTCACTAAATTCATCTTTTATAACCTCTTTAGCCTTATCCATAGGAAGACCAAAATACTTAAGTATTCCCCCTAATCCTAGGGTACCTATAACTCTTTTATTTCCTAAATCTCTAGCGATTTCTCCCAGGGGTAGGGAAAGTGTATTTTTTTCCTTATTAAACCTTTCATCAGCAATTATTACCCCCTTATCTTTTAATTTCCATCTATGGATATCTATAGTCTCTTGGCTTAGTGCTAATATTATATCCACCTTAGAACTATATGTGTAAACAGGTGAGCGGGAAAATCTTATCTGCATAAAGTTGTGACCACCTCTTACCATAGACATATAGTCTTTATAAGAAAAAACATAATAACCACACCTTTTTAATGTCTTCTCCAATATATGGGTTAATGTGTCCATCCCTTGGCCTGCTTCTCCACCAATCAATATGCTGTAGTCCAATTATATCCCCCTTTCCAAACTAATGAAAACATAATCTATCTATTGTATTCCCTAAAACAGCAGAAACTAACAATAAAAACTAATAAAGCTACATTTGACCTTTCAAATGTAGCTTTTATTATCTAATCCACATCATCTACAATTTTCTTTAGAACAATCTTTTTCTTAAGTCTTAGTCTTAGGATTCTCAATATATCTAATTAAAACTGCCCTAATCAATTATCTCTAGTACTCTATCCCCATTTCCTAAAATCCACTCATCTACCTTGTCCCTAAGGCTAGAACCATAGTTATAATCCACCATGGAAACATGCTTCATTCTACCCATCCTTAAATATCTGGTTATAATTAGTATATTATTTTAAGGAGCAGAATTTTCCAATTATTTTAACCTTATTCCCCTTTCAATAAACTCAATCTTTCCCTCTTTTAATAATCTTCCTAAAGCCCTTTTAAAGGCGGATTTGCTCATGTTTAATTCCTTGCGAATTTCCCTTGGGCTGCTATAGTCATTTAGATATAGTATTCCGCCATTTTCTTCTACCTTTTTTAAAATAATCTCAGCATCTTCTTCTATTTCTATATAGAATTTATCCCTTAAGCTAAGATCCAGTTTCCCATCTTCCTTCACATTGGTAACCCTTAATTCTACAACTTCCCCTGGGGTATATACCCCTATTAATTCCTTTTTAGGTATTAGCCCTTGGTATTTATTATCCACTGCTACAAAGGCTCCGAACTCATCATTTATATTATATATAGTTCCTTTTACCCAATCATTTTCCTTATAAGGAGAATTGGTTTTTAAAAAATCCTGTATTTTCATAGTCCCACATAGTCTATTGCTTTTGTCTATATATAGGGCAATTGGATATTCCCTTCCTTTTTCCAATTTCATAGTTTGTTCCTTAAAGGGTAAGAACAAGTCCTTTTCCAAGCCCCAGTCTAAAAAAGCACCTATTTTGGTTATATCCACTACTTTTAATAAGCCTACCTCTCCTAAAGTTATCTTTGGCTTCTTGGTAGTGGCAACCATCCTATCCTTAAAATCCCTGTAGATGAATACATCTATTTCATCCCCTACTTTAATTCCCTTTGGTACTTCTTTATTAGGTAGTAGTACATCTTTGTCTTTTCCTCTTCTGTCTTTAGTATTTAAAAACACCCCTACTGAAGTACACCTTTTTACTTCTAAAGTTTGTATTTCTCCTAGTTCTATCATAAATACACCTCTTTTAATAATTAATTCTATATAGAATTCTATCATATTTAGTATATAAAAGCTTCTTCAATTTATCTATATATAATAATACCCCTATTTAACAAATATTAATTAGGGGTATTTAAATTAAATATCTATATATTAGCTTCCATATCCACTACCTTTTGCTGCCAAGTATCCTTCCTATATATTAAATATCCATATATGCATACTATTAAATTACTAACACTCATAGATATCCATATACCAGTGGGTCCAATATCGGTAAAATGCTTAAATATAAGGATCATAGGGAGCCTTACAAACCAAAGCCTACCTATCTCCATGGACATGGAGTATTTAGTATGGCCTGAACCTTGGAATAATCCTTGAAGCACACTAAATATACCCATTAATGGGGTAAAAAGAGCACTATATCTTAAGTATTCAATTCCCTGATTTATAACCTCCATATCATCTTTGGAACGCATGAAAAAATTGATTATTCCCTTATCTTTCCATAACATAAATATACATCCAACACTCCCTAGTATAACAGTAAATATTAAAGCCTTTCTAAAAGCTTCCTTTACCCTATCCATCTGATTAGCTCCTATATTCTGTCCTACTATGGAGGTTAAGGCTGCCCCTATACCAGAGGCTGGCTGCATTACTAAAGAGGTAATCCTATTTACCATTCCATAGGCTGCCATGGTGGAAGTACCATAAGAAGCTATAAAACCATTCAGTACCATAAAGCCTAATGCTGAACCTGATTGGCCTACAGATGATGGCAAGGCCACATTAATAATCTTTTCAATTCTAGCCTTATCAAATTTAAAATTTTTAAAACTAGGTCTTATAATAGTATTGGAACGGTACAGTACCAATACACCAGCTAAAGCCAAGAATACCCTTGATAAAAGGGTAGCAATAGCTGCTCCTCCTATACCCATATTAAATGTGAATATGAATATAGGGTCTAATATTACATTGAGCACTGCACTTATACCACTTAATATGGTAGGAGTCAAGGTATTCCCCTGGGCAGTCATAATGGAGTTGAAATTAAAAAATAAAAACATAAAAGGCATGTCCAAGAAAGTTATCCTCAAATATATATTACTATATTTAGCCAAATCTCCTCTTGCACCCATAAGGCCTATTATAAAGGGACTTACTATATATCCAATAATTGCAAATATAACGGAGGTAATCATGGACAGAACTATTATTTGTTCTGCATATTCATTGGCATCCTCATATTTATCTCCTCCTAATAACTGGGATAATATAGAGGTCCCAGCAATGGATAGTCCAAATCCTATGGAAATAAACAAAAAATTTACCGGCCAGACGAAAGATGTAGCAGCAAATTGAACTGAACCCAATTTACTTACCCAAATTCCATCTGCCAGGTTATATAGGGTTTGAATTAAATTGTTGATCATAATAGGAATAGATAATAAAATCAATGTTTTATACATATTCCCATTAAGTATCATATCCTTTTTGTTTCGTATTTTCATTTAATCACCTTCACTTATTTAGAGTCTCTAAATTATATTATATCATCTTTTTTATTAATTGGAAGAGAAAAACTACCTTCATGGTATTATACCAAAAAGGTAGTTTTTTTTCATCATATTAAAACTTATCATAGTATATTCGCTCTTCCAATATACCTTTCTCCGTTAACACTTTTACTACGGAATCTATCATCCCTGGATTTCCACATAGATAAGCTTCCTTATCTTCTGGAGATTTTATATGTTTATCTAACACTACATTTACCCTACCTCTTTCTCCTGACCAATTATGTTCATCTAATGCTCTTGATAAAGTAGGTATAAATTCAAAATCATATAACTCTCTTTCAAAGTCTTCCATAACATCTAATAAAAATAAATCTTCTGGTGTCCTAGCTCCAAAGTAAAACTTGGCTCTTCTCTTTATATTATTATCCCTCATATGGTATAGTATAGATAGTATAGGAGCCATTCCTGTCCCTACAGCAACTAATATCATATCGTTATCATGTTCATCTCTATAGTAAAAATCTCCATAAGGGCCATTTATTTCTACAGTATCCCCTTCTTTCAAATATTTATGAACATAAGTGGTACATATTCCTCCAGGTACATAACCAATTATTAGATCTATATAGTCCTTATGAGAAGGTGGAGATGCTATGGAATATGCCCTATATACCTCCTCATCATTACCCTCGTATATGGGAGCTTTAAGCTGAATATACTGGCCTGGTTTAAAATTAATCTCCTCTCCTTCTTTAAACCTTAATCGCAATTTCTTTATAGTTGGAGTCAAATCCTCTATGGACTCCACTGTAACTTCATATTGTCTTACGTTAAATAGCTCTTCAGGTATCTCTATACTTATATCTTCTTTTACCTTACACTGACAAGAAAGCCTAACATTGTCTTCTAATTCCTCTTCTGTAAGCCAAGGTAGTTCAGTAGGAAGTATTGGTCCTCCTCCCTCTATCACTTTGACTTTACAATATCCACAAGTTCCTTTTCCACCACAGGCAGAAGGGATAAATATCTCTTGACTTATTAAAGTAGCAAGTAAAGAATCCCCACCATCTACTGTATATTCCTTCTCTTCGTTAATAATTAATTTTACTTCACCATAATCACCTATAGTCCTATCAGCCAAAGTTAGAAGGAAGGCTAATATTCCACTAAAAGCTGTTACCACTGCTGTTGTTATAAGTATGCTTTCCATATATTGTCCCTCCTATTGTATCTGTACTATGCCAGAAAAACCTACAAAGGCTAAAGCCATCAATCCAGTTATAATCAAAGTTATCCCTGGACCTTGTAATCCTTTAGGTATACTATCTTCCCTTAATCTCTGTCTAATACCGGCCATAGCTACTATAGCCAAGGTCCATCCAATACCTGAGCCTATTCCAAATCCAAGGGACTGAAGGAAAGTATATTCTCTAATTACCATAAATAGGGATACTCCTAATATGGCACAATTTACTGTAATCAAAGGTAAGAATATACCTAGAGCATAGTATAGATTGGGGAAATACCTTTCCACTATCATCTCCAATAACTGAACGAAAGCAGCAATACTCACTATAAACACTATGAATCTTAAGTACTCAAGACCTAATGGAACTAAAATATGATGATATATTAGATAATTTAATATAGTAGTAAAAGTCAATACAAAAGTAACTGCCTGACCTAAACCTAAAGATGTGGGTATTTCCTTAGATACAGCGATAAAAGAACACATCCCAAGAAAATTGCTAAGTATCATATTGTTTGTAAATATAGCTGCAAAGAATATGACAAAAGGATTAAGTTCTATCATTATATAGTCCCCCCTTCTTTCTTCTCTTCTGGAGATAGACTTCTAGCTACCCATATAATAATTGCCAATATGAAGAAAGCTCCTGGCGGCATAATCATTATAGTCCAGTTAGTCCAACTATCCCCTAATACTGGATATCCAAATATAGTTCCAAATCCTAAAAGTTCCCTAAAGAAAGCTACTAGCAGTAATACAAAAGTATATCCTGCCCCAGAGGCCAAGCCATCTAAAAAAGATGGCAATGGAGAATTGTTTTGGGCAAAAGCTTCGCATCGCCCCATTATTATACAGTTGGTAATTATAAGCCCTACATAAGGTCCTAAAGCTTTGCTCATTTCAGGATAATAGGCCTTTAAGAATATATCTAATATTATTACATATACAGAAATAATAAGTACTTGAACCATCATCCTTATATGTTTAGGGGTAAACTTTCTTATTAAGGATACGGTGAGTTCAGAAAAAGCTGTAACAAACATCAAGCCTAATCCCATTATTAAAGAGTTCAACATCAAATTAGTAACTGCTAAGGCTGAGCATATGCCTATTACCTGCCTAAATATGGGATTATCATCCCAAAGGCCATCTTTGATGATCTTCTTCGAATTTGCCATCTATTTCTCCCCCTTTTTCAGTTTTATAAAATTATCTATATCTTTATTAAGAAATCTACTTACCGATTCAGATGTTAAGGTAGCACCAGCAATAGCATCTACATTCCCATTAGGAGCAGGTCTATATACTATATACTCTCCATCCTTCCCTCCAGTCAAATCCAATCCCCTAAACTGTTGTTTGAAAGGTTCCTCAGATATTCTTCCCCCTAATCCTGGAGTTTCGCTATGAGAAATAAAATCCAACCCTAAAAGCTTACTATAATCAGAAGATATAGCAGCATATCCTTCCACTGTCCCCCAAAGGCCTGTACCTCCTATGGGAAAAGCATAAGCTTTTGTTTCTCCATCTTCTTTTACTACGTATATGGTTTGTCCATCTAATTCCTCTTCCTCCACATACTGGTTAAAGGTATCTTCTATAGCTTTTGGATCATCAGAAGGAGGTTCTATATCAAAAACATATAGTATAGTTCGCCTCAAATCCGTTTCCTGATTATAGGCTATTACATCAATAGTCTTGTAGTTTAAAAAAGCCAATATAGATGTAAAAAAAGCTGTAATTACTACCATAAATATAATAGGATATCCAAAGGATTTTTTCATGCTACACTCCCTCCCTTCTCTTTAGATTCCTTCTTTCTCTTTTTCCCATATCTTACCCCTTCATCTATAATAGGAGCAAAAGTATTACCAATGAGTATAGCAAACATCATCCCACCAGCAAAAAGGGCATATCCTCTAATTATCACTGTGATTATCCCAATTAATATTCCATATATCCATTTACCTTCTTTGGTCTTTGGAGAAGATATAGGATCCGTAGCCATAAACACCATTCCAAATAAGAATCCACCAGATAGTATCCCAAATAAAGGATTGGGAATTTGAGGATTCCCTACTAAGTATAGTATACTACTCAATCCAGTAAAACCTATTAATACCCCAGCCATGGTCTCCCATGCTGCTACTTTTTTATATATTAAATATATAGCAGCAAGTATTATTAATATAGCACTAGTCTCCCCTAAAGAGCCAGATACATTTCCTATTAATAAATTACGTAAAGGTTCCATCTGCCCTGTATCACGGAACATAAGCATTGGAGTAGCTTGAGATATAGTATCTATGTTTTCAGTAATATATGTAGCAAATCCTCCTGGAAATCCTGTTGCTACTTTAGACCACTGGATAGTCAAAGGTTCTGGAAAAGATACATATACAAAAGCTCTAGCTACTAGTGCAGGATTAAATATATTTTTCCCAAATCCTCCAAATACCTCCTTTCCAAATAGTACTCCAAATATGATTCCCACAACTGCTATCCATATTGGAGTCCTAGCTGGCAAAGTCAATACAT
Source organism: Tissierellia bacterium (assembly GCA_012728075.1). Classification (GTDB taxonomy): domain Bacteria; phylum Bacillota; class Clostridia; order Tissierellales; family Tepidimicrobiaceae; genus Keratinibaculum. The sequence goes on along the minus strand of JAAYFV010000041.1, from coordinate 352 downwards.
ATAATATGCAGGTGACAAATATGGCCTCAGAAACCTTTCTATCATATTGTTTTTCAAATATATATTCAGTGCCTACTCCAAACAAAGTCACCCATAAAAGTAATACCAAGGATCGCCAGCCAAAAAAATAAATAGAAGCTATTATTAAAGGAATCAAAGCAATAATTACCGTCCTCATCATCTTTTGAGGTATAAAATACTTCTTCATAAATTTAGACAAAACAAACCACCTCCATCATTTGTTTTCAAATAATTTAGAAGCCTCCATCTATATTCATATATTCCCTATTTATTGAAAAATTAACATATATAATGAATTTATATATGTATTTTATAAATGATAATTATTCTC
>JAAYFV010000040.1 GCA_012728075.1 Tissierellia bacterium | reverse complement strand
GTTCCTTATTTGTTTCTATTCGACATAAGGGGAAATCCATAGGAGAAGTAATCAATGATACTATGGGTAAAAAGGGTAAACAATTATTTTCTATATTTGCATGGCTTACCTTATTGCTAATAGTAGCGGCTTTTTCTAATATAGTAGCTTCTACTTTTGCTGCTACACCAGAGGCTGCAACGTCATCATTGTTATTCATAATATTAGCTATTGGTTTTGGATATGCAGTATATAGAAAAGGTGTATCTTTAAAAATAGGTACAGTAGTTGGTGTAATACTATTATTCCTATGTGTATGGTTGGGAATCCTATTTCCACTTCAACTAAGTGTAAACACTTGGATATTCATATTAGCAATATATATATTTATTGCTTCTACAGCACCAGTTTGGATATTATTACAGCCTAGGGATTATTTAAATTCATTTTTATTGTATGCTATGATGGCTGGGGCTCTATTGGGATTATTGATATACAGACCAGAAATTAAGCTAGATGCTGTTACAGCTTTTAAGGTAGTTGACGGAAATAGTGTACAGTATCTATTCCCAATGTTATTTGTTACTGTAGCTTGTGGTGCCATATCTGGTTTTCACTCCTTAGTAGGTTCTGGGACCACATCTAAGCAAATAGATAATGAAGCAGATGCAAAAAAAATAGGTTATGGTGGTATGCTAATAGAAGGGGTTTTAGCGGTGGTAGCTTTAATTACTGCAGCCTATTTAACCCAAGGAGAATTATCTCAACTATTAAAAGATGGACCGGTAAATGTATTTTCCAATGGGGTAGGGGTATTTATGTCTCAGTTTGGTGTACCTTTTGAAGCTGGGAAAACTTTTGTAGCTCTGGCAGTATCGGCCTTTGCATTGACAAGCCTTGACACAGCTACAAGACTTGGTAGATTTATATTCCAAGAGTACTTTGAGGATTCTAGCAAAGGTTCCAAATCTCCTTTAACTAATATGTATGTATCTACTGCAATTACAGTAGTATTAGGTTCTATACTTGCAGCAGGTGGATACAAAGCCATTTGGCCAATATTTGGTTCTGCTAATCAATTGTTATCAGCATTAGCATTGATGGCTATAGCCCTATGGCTAAAAAAATCAGACAAGAGTTTCAATATGATTACTATACCTATGATATTTATGCTCATAGTAACTCTTACTGCTTTGGTATTTTTGGTAGTAGACAATTTCAAAGCTGCTAATTATATATTGGTAGTATTCCCAATACTATTGTTTATATTTGCTATAGTATTAGCTGTTGAAGGGTATCAGATTTTATTTAAAAAAGATGCCAAAGAATTAAGTCAAAGATAAAATTTGGGACAGGAGGCACAAGTTGAATAGCCCCCTGTCCCAAATTTTTTAACCCATTTAACAATAATTGCAATGCCATAGTTCTTTACTATTGGTAGATACTGCTATTGCACCAGCATTTAAACTTTCCCCTAGATCCTCTATATCCATGATTAATCCGCTGGTTATAATAGGTACGTTTGTTTCAACTAAAATCTTTTTTATAATCTTTGGCATAATACCTGGAAATATTTCAACAGCATGAGGTTTAGTGCTATTTATGGACTGGATACCCTTTTCTAGAGAAATAGAGTCTAATATAAAAAGTCTAAGAATGGTAAAGGCTCCCAAATCTTTACTTAGCCACACTAAGTTTTCCTTAGTAGTTATAATACCATGGGGACGAATATTTTTTACTATATACTCTAGTCCCCAAGTGTCTTTGGAAAATCCATCAATGGAATCTATATCTATATATATTCCTTTGTCCTTAGATTTTACCCTAGAGGCTATCTCCTTTAAATTAAAAATATTTCCTGTAAGAAGGAATATATTCTCGCAAGGGGAACTCAATGCTTCATCTAAATTATCTAGATTATTTATAGCAGCAATAATGGGGTTTTTTTTAATCCTTTCAAAAAAATTAAACAAAAGATCACCTCATATTATATTTCAACTTATTACCAATATCTTATCATATTTTATGGCTTGGATAAACAATTAGTTTCATGTATATTTCGCATTCAAAATATAAAAACTATAATATATAATTTTGGGAGGTGCGAAATTGAATAAAGACAAATTTTCCATACTCATAACTCATCTAGTCACTTTATTAGCTTTAGAATCCCATAACCCCAATATAGCAGAGGATATAAAAGTAGAAGAGGATTGTATAGAAGGGGAGATCAATGATTCACAGGAGAAGGATCAATTTATATGGGATATACCTGAGAAATCTAGCCAAGTATCAAATCTTCCTTGGGAAAGAGATAATATATTTTTAAAAGCTCAAGAAGAAAACGATGCTTATACATTGATGGCTGCTTTTTGTTCTGTACTTATAAATCCATTACCTGGAGAGGAATATAATGTTCAACTAGCAGCCGAATCATTATCGGGAAAGGTGGTTCAACCAGGAGAAGTATTTTCTCAAAATCAAAGTATAGGTCCCTATACTGAGGATAGAGGTTATAGAAAGGGGGCATCCTATGCAGGAGAAAATATAATTCAAACGGAAGGTGGAGGAGTATGTAAGATTGCATCCACTTTGTACAATGTAGCCATACTTAGCGATTTAGAAATAATAGAAAGACACAATCATGTCATGCCTGTAAACTATGTCCCTTACGGTCAAGATGCTACTGTTGCTTATGGTTCAAAGGATTTTAAATTTAAAAACAATAAAAAATACCCAATATTAATATGGGCAGAAATCATTGATAATAGACTATATATGGGATTTTATGGGAAGGAAGAGGCCCCTGAGGTAAAATGGCATCACAATATTACCAATATAGTTAAAGCACCTAAATATTATAAGAATAATCCATATTTGAAACCAGGAGAAGAAAAAATTATCATTCAAGGAATAGATGGGGCAACTGCTGAATCTTGGTTGACTATTAAATATAAGGATGGAACCATAAAGACAAAAAAATTAGGTATAAGCAGATATTTACCTCTTCCATATATAATTGAGATAAATAGATAAAGGCACTTCCTTTCTACTTTCTTATATATTAGAAAGGAGAGGCCTTTATAAATTGTTATATACTTACTATAGTTGGGTTTTTAAAAAATTCTCCTTCCATACTATATCTTTTTATAGCAGTATCAACAATTTTTAGAACCAAACCTTCATATCCTAGTTCCGTAGCTTGGGCCATCCTATACAGTGAAGATTTACCCTTCATTAGGCCTGGCAAAGAATTTATTTCCAATACATAGGGTATATTGTCTTTTAATATAATGTCAACTCTACTATAATCTCTTAGAGATAGAGCTTTATAAGCTTTTATGGCAGTGGATTCTATTAATTCCTTTTCATCTTGAGTTAATGGTGCTGGTATATGATATAGGACCTTGTCCTTATGATAGGCTTTTACTTCAAAACTATAAAACCTAGCCAAGTCTTTAGGAAGTTGGGATAGATCCACTTCTTGTATAGGAAGGACCCTTATATCTTCACCATTTCCAACAACTCCTACAGAGAACTCCCTACCTTCTATATATTCATTTAACATAATGGGAGGATTATATATTTGTAATTCTTCTTTTACTTTTTCCATTAAGGTTTCCATGTTGAACACAAGGCTATCCTGATGGATACCTCGGCTAGAGCCTTCATCATTTGGTTTTATGAGTACAGGAAATTTAATATCTAAGCCCTTTAAATCCTCTAAACCATATATGGAGATGAAATCTGGTGTTGGTATGTTGCGGGCTTTAAAAATCTTTGAAGAGTAAATCTTGTTTATGGCAAGGGTGTGACCTAAAATAGAAGAACCAGTATAAGGAATATTAGCAAATTCTAATAGAGCAGGAAGTTGGGCTAACTTACTATCACCTTGTATGCCATTACACAGATTAAAGACCAAATCTACGCCTTCAGTTTTTAGTTGATTGATAATATTATCATCTGCTACTAATGAAATACAATCGTATTTTTTAGACAGTATTTTTTTTACTTCTTCTACAGTTTTTCTCTTTTGTTCATCTTCCTTAAAAGCTTCTTCCGATGGTAAGAAATCCATTCTGGATTTATCGGTAATAATGGCTATTTTCAATAGACATTCCCCCTTTGACTTTATCTGACATTATCTACCTAAAGAATATCTTATTTTAGCAATTTGGTCAAGCTTTTTTTGACTTTCAATAAGCTTTAGCTTTTCCTGACGACTCATCTGTTTTATTTGCCATTCTCGTCTTTGAGCGGAGACTTTTTCTTCATAGACTTCACTATAAACTAATTTTACTGGAAGCCTAGCTCTAGTATACTTGGAAGCTTTACCATTATTATGTACCTTAATTCTATTATATAAATTTACGGTCCATCCAGTATATAAGGTTTTATCAGCACATTCTAAAATATATACATAACACATCTATTTTACCAACTCCTTTAACACTCTATTGATACAATCATAGGAGTAGCCTTTCCTTTGGAGAAATCCTCCCAACTTTCTATATATAGCTTTTTTATCATCCTTCTTATAGGAAGGTAGTTTTTTCTTTGCTAGAACTAAAGCTCTTGTATATTCTTCATCATCTTCTTCCAATACTTCCTCGATTATACTATCATCGATACCTTTTTTATAAAGTTCATATTTAATTCTAGTAGGACCAAATTTGTTTAAATTTATCTTGTCCCTCATAAAGGCTTTAGCAAATTCCACATCGTTGACTAATCCATATTCTTCTAAATAGGACAAAGTATTTTCTATAATATCCTCTTCATATCCTTTACTCTTTAGCTTATTTATAATCTCTTTTTTAGATCTTTGTCTATAAGTTAAAAATTTCAAAGCTTGGTCTTTAGCTTTTGATAGCTCTTCTTCTTTTAATACCTTTTGTATATAATCTTCATCTAATTCCATACCCTCTTTTAAATCATATTTATATTTAATTTCCATCATCAATCCAAAAGCAAATTCACCATTTATATAAATATTGATCCTTTCCTTATTATTTTTTTGTTGTTCAATTTTTGTAATTTTCATATTATCACCTATTTATGATTTAATTGCTTTTCTAATATATCTTGTAGTTCTTTCCAAGATATTTACAGTAGTTATATCCTCTAATTTAGTATCAAAGGAATGACCGCCTTTTCTATGGACTAGAAAGGTATATTTTATATTATATTTTTTTAATTTTTTAGCAAAGTTTACTGATGATTTAAAGGGAACGGTGGTATCTAATTTCCCATGGGCCAATAGAGTAGGTATCATATTTGGACCAACCCAGTTAATAGGGGAATAATAATCATATATTTCTTCTTTTTTGGTAGGACTTCCCTTTAGAGTTTGTTTAGTAGCAAACTTTGCAAATATAGATTTGTTTTCTGAAATAAAAATATCTTTTAAATTCGATGGGGCATAATAGGCTACCACAGCCTTTATACCTGCCATCTTATCCTCATCTTTATTATAGGTATAATAAGTGGAATACAATAAGGATAGATGGCCTCCTGCAGATAGTCCCATTAGGACAATATTATCTTTATCTATAGACAATTTCTCGCTATTATTTTTTACATAGTTGAGAGCATCAGTATAATCAGATAAAATATCTTCCATAGTATTTCTGTAACCATATCGATAATCTATACTTACTACGGCAAAACCTTTAGAAGCTAAGTATTTACACCAAGAAACATTATTAGGCTGATTTCTAAATCCAGAAATCCAACCCCCACCATGACAGAAAAATACCAACGGATATTTATATAGATTGCTCCTAGGATACCAGATGTCCAATTTCAATTCTTTATTATCCGCTTTTTTATATACATAGGTTTTATTTTCAAATTCTCCATCTACTTCTATTGGGAATTTAGATCTTATAATTTTCCAAGTATATATGATAATAGATAATAAAAAATAATAAAAGCCTAAAGTTAAATCCTCAATAGCTAAGAATATGAATATTAAAAACAAATATATTTTATTTGCTATAAAGTAGGACATCTTTAATTTTTCCTTTAATTTTTCCATAAACATACCGCCTAAAAAATTATTTTTCCAATGGATTTTCTATGGTTTCCCTAGTTAATAAAGCTTTTTTAGCTACTTTTTCATTTATATTTAATTTATGAAGTATATATTTAGCTAATAAATATTCAAAAGGTAACCAATTTACATGGCTTATGGGCAGTATTTTCCTATTTGCATCTTTCATTTCTTCATACAATATCTTCCTTGACTGTATAGGAAGTGTAGAATCAAAATAAGCATCTATAAAAGTTACTTTCTCCTTATCTAAAAGGTGAGCATAAGAAATAGGATCTATTTTAAATAAAGGATGAATTTCATTATTAGATATAATTTCATCAAAATTCATATTTTTTACCATAGGGAATTGTTCATCATATATTTTATACAAGGTATACTCATCTTTTAGATAAAAATCAGTTCCTAAGCCCTTATTAAACAATCGTCTAGCAAATGCAGTGGCAGGCGATTGATGCAATATTCTAGGGATATGTCCTCCAGTGGTCATAAACAATAGATGATTTATTCTATTCTCTATTACTCCAACTATTGATGAGATCATACCGCCTAAGCAATAACCAACTATTATATTGTTTTTATTCCAATAGTTTTGTTGTTCCAATAAATCTATAGTGGTTAATGTATCCACTACTCCATGTTCCCAAAATTGATACATAGTATTTATATCAGGATATAAATAGGATCTGCCACTTACGGATCTATTTTCAACCCGAGTATAGTTACCAGGAAGAATTAATATACTGGTATTTACTCCTGCATTAGCTAGGTGAGGGCCAAGCCATAATAAGAACTTGATATTCCTACTTCCTAATCCATGAAGTACCATAGTAGAGGCACGGATCTCACCTTTTGGCTGATAGAAATAAAATTCAACATTTTCAGTACCAGGAGCACAGTTTCTATATAGAGATTTATATCTAACATAACTACATCTATAATTTTTACCTTTAAATATATATCCAGAAATATAATCTATATGTTTTTTATCATAATAAAAATTAATGTTCATCTAATGATCCTTTCTTAAAATAGTGCTAGATTTATTATATCATAAATCAACTAAAAGTTATTCTTATAAACATATTTAAATCATGTTATTGTATTGCAATTTAATAGATATTAGTTTAATATATAATTAACAACTACATATAAAAAGTATTAGGTTCTATTAGATTAATAGGGAAACTGGTGAAAATCCAGTACAGCCCCCGCTACTGTAATTGGGACGAAATCAACTTGTACCACTGAGAAAATCTCGGGAAGGTGTTGAGAGTAGGAAGACCAAAAGTCAGGAGACCTGCCTAATATTTAGTTAAGCTAACCTTCGGTGGGAAGGATAGGCATATTTTTGTGTGCTTATATTTGTAATTAAAGACCCTACCTTTAGAAGGTGAGGGTCTTATTTATTGTAGCACTAGCAAATGAGAAGAGGTGTATCATGAAAAGATATATATTATTAGTGTTTATTCTTCTATTTATACTTAGTTTTTTCATAAGTCTTAGCAATGGTGCAGTTAAAATACCTGTAGATGAAATAATTAATGCAATCTTTTCTAAAGAGGACAATATTAATCGCCAAGTCATATGGAATGTTAGACTGCCAAGGACTATAGTTGCAGGTCTTGTAGGAGTATGCCTTTCATTATCAGGAGCTATACTTCAAGGGGTAATGAGAAACCCATTGGCAGGACCTAATATAATAGGTGTTTCAGCAGGAGGTGGTCTTGCAGCTTTAATTCTACTTATATTATTTCCTGAATTCTATTATTTAGCACCCATAGGCGCTTTTATAGGAGCACTATTAGCTACACTATTTATATACATATTGGCTTGGAAGGAAGGAGCCCTCCCTACTAGATTGATATTAGCAGGAGTTGCTGTATCATCATTGTTAAATGCAGGGATAAATTCATTAATGACTTTTTATCCTGATAGAGTAGCAGGAGTTATTTCCTTTATGGTAGGTGGACTTTCAGCTACTACTTGGATACAGGTAAAGATGATACTCCCCTATGCCATATTGGGAACTATATTAGTATTACTTTTGCCAACAAAATTAAATGTATTGATGCTAGGAGATGAAATAGCAACAGGTTTAGGATTAAATGTGGAGAAAACTAGATTTATATTCATCATATTGTCATCACTTCTAGCAGGAGCTGCAGTATCTGTAGTGGGATTATTAGGTTTTGTGGGACTTATGGTTCCCCATATTGCTAGGCTATTCATAGGTTCAGATTATAGATATTTATTTCCTGGAGCTATATTTTTAGGCGGAACTGTAGTCATGTTATGTGATACTGTAGCCAGAGTATTATTTTCACCAATGGAAATTCCAGTAGGAATTATAATGTCAGCTTTAGGCGCACCCTTTTTCCTATTTTTATTGAGGAGAAATGAAAAAATATAATGAAATTAACTTTAGGTGTAAATAAAGGTAGTATTACCTTTAAATAAAAAAAGAGAGGTGAGTTTTGTGAAAAACAAAAAAGTAATTTTTTTATCGATTTTATTAATATTATTGTTGACTCCAAATATTGGTCAGGCTATGCACATAATGGAGGGGTTTCTACCAGTAAAATGGGCAATTATTTGGGCAGTTGTATCTTTACCCTTTATAATAGTAGGCTTTAAAAAAGTAAGTCAAATATTTAAAGGGGATACAAATCAAAAAGTTCTTTTAGGACTAGCAGGGGGATTTGTATTTGTATTGTCTGCAATGAAAATACCATCAGTAACAGGAAGCTGTTCCCATCCAACAGGAGTAGGATTAGGTGCTATATTATTTGGACCTACAACTATGACTGTGGTGGGATTGATTGTATTATTATTTCAAGCATTACTATTAGCCCATGGTGGATTAACTACCCTTGGAGCCAATACTTTTTCCATGGCAATAGTAGGACCTTTAGTGTCTTATGGAATATTTAAACTATTAAAGAAAAGAGATACCAATACAACTTTTACAGTTTTTCTAGCAGCATTTTTAGGGGATTTGATGACTTATGTAATTACAGCAATTCAATTAGCCTTAGCATTTCCTGATGCTACAACAGGATTTGTTGGTTCAATGGGTAAATTTTTATCTGTATTTGCTGTAACTCAAATTCCTCTCGCTATAGTAGAAGGAATAGTAACGGCAATTGTATATAATCTGCTTATAGAATATCACAAAGAAGGGGTGATACGTATTGAAAACATCAAATAAGACTAATGTATGGTTGATAATTTTAGCTATTATTTTAATAATAGTTCCCCTAGTTATGAAAAAAGATGCGGAATTTGAGGGAGCAGACGATCAGGCAGAAGATGTTATAGGTGAGATAAATCCTGATTATGAACCTTGGTTTGATGCTCTTTGGGAGCCGCCTAGTGGAGAGATAGAAAGCTTATTGTTTTCATTGCAAGTGGCTATTGGTGCAGGAGTTATTGGATATATTTTTGGCATGATGAAGGAGAGACGAAAGATTGCTACTAATAGATAAATATGCTTATACCAATAGATTAAAAGATTTCAATCCTATGGCAAAGATGATCTTTGCCATAGGAGCATTAATACTTGCTATTACTATAGAAAATTCCTATGTAAATTTAATGGTATTTCTGCTTATGATTTGTTTAACCATATTTGTAGCTAAAATACCTATTAATAGATATTTTAAAATTTTAATTGTACCTATAATTTTTTTAACTATAAGTGGAATTACCATATTGTTAAGCATATCCAATGAGGATGTATTCATTTGGAGTATTAAAATATCTAATAAATATTTAGGATTTACCTATAAATCTTTAATAGAATTTTTTAAATTGACCATTAGGGTACTAGCCTCCATTAGCTCTACTTTATTTTTAACTCTTACTACACCATTAAATCATATGATAGGGGTGTTTAAAAAACTTAAAATGCCAAACATAGTAATAGAGCTTTTGGTATTAATCTATAGATCCATATTTATATTTTTAGAAGAATCTAAAGATATAATAATGGCTCAAGAGCTAAGATTTGGTTATACCAGTATTAAAAATACTTATAGATCTATTTCCTTACTTATAAAAAGTCTACTTATAGCACTTTTAATTAGATTTCAGGATATGCAAATTTCTTTGGAAACTAGATTGTATAGAGGAGAATTTAAAACAGGTGATTAAATGATAAAAGTAGAAAATTTAGGATACCAATATGAAGATGGAACAATAGCTTTAAAAAATATACACATGGATTTAAATAATGGAAATATAAATGGAATAATTGGGGCTAATGGTTCAGGAAAGTCTACATTATTTTTAAACATATTAGGCATATTAAAGCCTAGTAGAGGGC
>JAAYFV010000039.1 GCA_012728075.1 Tissierellia bacterium | reverse complement strand
CCATTTTCATAAGTAAGCCTTTCAATCATCATGCTAGGTAATCCTACAGAATAATTAAGTAACTTAGCTTCATCTTCCCTAGTCAATACAGGTTGAAAAGTTTCTTCTGCATAGGTAAACTTAGCATTATATTTCTTGGTAAATATATCATACATTGCATGTTTTTCTAGTTCTTCCTTAGTTATGCCAGGGAATCTATCACAGGGTACATAACTAGTCTCCACCATCATAGGCTCATCATCAGCAAGTCTCAATCTAGTAAATACATATATCTTGTCACCAATATTCAATTTCATTTTTCTCGCCAGCTTTTCGTTACATTTTGTTATTCTAAAGTCCAAAACCTTTGAACTTGGTGTCTTGCCAATTTTTTTCATTTCTTCTGTAAAACTATAAAATTCAAGCAAATCTTGTTTAAACCTCTCTGGAGAAACAAAAGTACCCTTTCCATGTAATCTATATATATATCCTTCCTTCTCCAACTCCTGTATAGCTTGTCTTACAGTAGATCTACTAACATCATATGTTTCACACAATTCCCTTTCCGACGGCAATCGATCGTCCTCTTGTAAATTGCCTTCTTCTATCATTTCTATAATTATATCCATTAGTTGATAATACAGGGGTATTCTACTATTTTTATCTATCTTTTTCATTTCCTCACCTTTGCATCTCGTAATGTGGTCCGTACCACTACCATTATAATATACCATATTAAAATAATTGTCAACTAATTTTTGATACAATATTTCAAAAAGCAGATCTACTCAAAGAGAAGATCTGCTTTTTTCTGCTATTTTTCAACTTTGGTTAACTTAATTGTCCACTCTGGTCCAGAGCTTACTCCATAAGTTTCTGCAAAACTATCCATATTTAAAGCCACCGATACGTTTAATAAACTATTATAATAAATTAAAGGCTTACCTTCTTCCACATCGCCAAAACTATTTACAAAAGGTACTTTTGCCTTGTACACTACCATATCCTCTTTAAGAATTTCTACTATAAATTCATCCCCAAACTTTGGATCTAATTTTTCAAATAATTTATCAGGAATATTAGACCAAATATTGCCATATTGAATGTCTAATACTGGAATATTGCCCATTATTGTATTACCCTCAATAGTTGCTTTTTGATAAGGTATCATAACCACTTCTCCATCAAGCTTTGGCCCTACATCTTCAAATTTGATTTGACCTGAAGCAAGCCTTGCTCCTACATAGGAAAATATGTCTCTCCCATGGAATGTATAGGATTTTTCCGAACCTTTTAGTCTATGCTTGTTAGCATCAATCTTTCTCACTTCTTCTACTCCCATATCTTCAGCAACTAGACCAAATAATCCATTGTTTGGTCCAACAAAATAGTAGCCTTCCTTGGTCTTAAGTACAATTGAATCCCTATCCGTACCCACTCCTGGATCTACTACTCCTACAAATACAGTACCCTTTGGCCAATATTCAGCAGTTTGTTTAAGTCTATAGGCCCCTTCCCAAATATTATAGCTGGGAATTTCATGGGTTACATCAAACATCCTAAGGTCTGGATCTACTCCAAAGGCAACTCCCTTCATAGCTGATACAGCACCATCTTTAAGACCAAAATCTGTCAAGAATACCAAAGCTGACTTTTCAACTAACTCTAACTTTACTACTGTTCCTTCTTCAGCAAAAGCAAAACTAAAAGTAGAAAGAACCAATGCAAAGGCAATCAACATACTGGTAATTCTTCTGCTATTCCGCTCTCCAAACCTAAACATAAAAAACCCTCCTTAGTTTTTTAAATATTAATAATCTTACAAATATATTATACCACAACTTGGATATAGAAGAAGCCAACCTATAGGCTGGCTTCTTAATCATTTTGACCATTCAACAAACCACTTAGTATGGAAGTCCTAACTATTATACCTTTTAATCTATTATCATCATCTACTACTACAATAGGATATTTGGTCTTTACCGCTTTATCGATTAAATCCTCTATAAATCTATCCTCCGTAGTAGTATAATAATCCTGTTTTAGTATATCCTTTAGAGAAGTTTTTTTATCTTTTGCCGCCTTTACGCAATCATCAATAGTGACTATACCCTGTATTTTCTTATCCTTATCTACAACAAAAACACTAGAAATTCCGTTTAATTCCATTTCTTTTATTGCTACTCTTATACCATCTTTTATTGATACTAACGCATTTGGTCGTTTCATAATATCCTTTACTTGAACTACCTTAGTACGATCTATATCCTTTACAAAATCTTCTATATATTCATTTGAAGGGTTGTTTAATATCTCCTCAGGTGTACCAATTTGAACTATGGAACCATCCTTCATTACCGCCACTCTATCTCCTAGTTTAAAAGCTTCATTAATATCATGAGTAATAAATATTATAGTCTTTTTAAGTTTCCACTG
>JAAYFV010000038.1 GCA_012728075.1 Tissierellia bacterium | reverse complement strand
GATTTATTTTTATATGATTTAAAACATATGGCCCCTAATGAACATGAAAAGTATACAGGCGTAACTAATGATATTATATTAGATAATTTACGTTATTTACATGATTTGGGGAAAGAAATTATTATTAGAATACCTATAATATCTGGTATAAATGATAGTGAAAAAGACTTGAATGCATTTAGAGATTTTATAAAAATTTTACCTAATATAAAAGAAATAAACTTATTACCTTATCATAAAATTGGAGAAGAAAAATATAAGAGATTAGGAATAAAATACAAGATGACAGGTGTAGAAGAACCTAGTGAAAATAAAATAAAATTTGCACAAAAAATAATGGAAGGTATTGGGAAAAAAATACAGATAGGGGGATAATATATCTAATTTTATTAGCATGTGTACAATGAAAGAATATGAAAGGGGATATTTTTATGAATGAAAGAGTTATAAAATTGAGAGAAGAAAGCTTATATGCTGTTCCAAAACTTTCTTTAGAAAGAGCACAAATAGTAACTGATGTTTATAAGAAATATCAGGGTAAAGTTTCTATACCAGTACTTCGAGCCTTAACTTTTAAAGAATTGTGTGAAAGGAAAACCATATGTATAAACCATGGAGAACTAATAGTAGGTGAAAGAGGTCGAAAGCCAAAAGCTACACCTACATATCCTGAATTGTGTTGTCATACTATTGATGATTTTGACATAATAGATACAAGGGATAAGGTTTTTTTCAAGGTGGATGATGAAGCTAGAAGAATCCAAAAGGAAGAAATAATACCTTATTGGCAAGGTAAATCCATGAGGGATTTATTGTTTAATAGTATGACAGATGAATGGAAGGATTGCTATAATGCAGGAATATTTACTGAATTTATGGAACAAAGAGCACCAGGCCATACAGTTGGAGATAACAAGATTTTCAATAAAGGCTTTCTAGACTTTAAAAGGGAAATAGAAGAGGAAATAGAAAAGTTAGATTTTATAAAGGATCTAGAAGCTTATGATAAATATGAACAACTTATAGCTATGGCTATTACCTGTGATGCAATAATCAATTTTGGCAAGAGACATGGAGAAGAAGCAAAAAGGCTAGCTAAATTGGAGAAAGACCCTATTAGAAAAAAGGAATTACTTGAAATTGCAGAAATCTGTAATCATGTGCCTGCAAATAAACCAAGGAATTTTAGAGAAGCATTACAAATGTATTGGTTTGTTCATTTGAGTGTAATTACAGAATTAAATACTTGGGATTCTTTTAGTCCTGGAAGATTGGATCAACATTTGTATCCTTTTTATAAACAAGGAATAGAAGATGGAAGTTTGACAAGAGAAGAAGCCAAAGAACTTCTCCAGTTATTTTGGATTAAATTTAATAATCAACCAGCCCCTCCAAAAGTTGGAGTTACTTTACAAGAAAGTGGAACCTATACGGACTTTGCTCACATTTCAATTGGGGGATTAAAAGCAGATGGCACTGATGGAGTAAATGAAGTAAGTTATTTAATATTAGAAGTAATTAAAGAAATGAAATTGGTACAACCAAGTACTAGTGTACAATTAAGTCATAAAAATTCAGATAGGTTTTTAAAAGCGGCAGTAAATGTAATTAAAGATGGTTGGGGGCAACCATCCTTATTTAATACAGAAACTATTATAGAAGAAATGTTAAGGGCTGGGAAAACTATAGAAAATGCAAGATGTGGTGGCACCAGTGGTTGTGTAGAATCAGGTGCCTTTGGCAAAGAAGCTTTTATACTAACTGGATATTTAAATCTAGTTAAAATATTAGAAATAACTCTTAATAATGGAATAGATCCAATAACAGGGAAAGTTATAGGCGCCAAGACAGGAGATCCAAGGGAATTTAAATCTTTTGATGAACTTATGGTTGCCTATGAAAAACAAGTTAATCATTTTATTGATATAAAAATACAAGGCAATAATATCATTGAAAGATTGTATCAGAAGTACATGCCATCCCCATTTTTATCAGTTATTATAGATGACTGTATAAAGAAGGCTAAGGATTATAATGCAGGGGGAGCAAGGTATAATAGCATGTATATTCAAGGAGTAGGTACTGGAACTTTGACTGATAGTTTATCTGCTATAAAATATCATGTATATGATAAAGGAAATTTAACCATGGATAAATTACTAGATGTACTAAAAAAGGATTTTGAAGGAGAAGAAAGGACAAGACAATTATTATTAAATCAAACCCCTAGATATGGTAATGATAATGACTATGCAGATAATATAATGAGACAATTCTTTGATATATTTTACAATGCAGTAGATGGAAGACCTAGTGTTAAAGGTGGTACTTATAGGATAAATATGTTGCCTACTACATGTCATGTTTACTTTGGCTCTGTAACAGGGGCTACTCCCGATGGAAGGAGGGCATTTCATCCCCAATCTGAGGGAATATCTCCAGTTCAAGGTACAGATAGATTAGGGCCTACAG